>NZ_JALAAR010000039.1:0-3333 GCF_036984005.1 Rheinheimera muenzenbergensis | reverse complement strand
ACCCCTAGGTTCCAGCAAGACCTGACCCTGAAGCCCCTTCGGAAAAGGCAAAAGGCAAGACCTGACCCTGAAGCCCCTCAAAAGGCAAGACCTTGACCCTGAAGCCCCTTTGACCCTGAAGCCCCTTGTGAAGCCCCTTGACCCTGAAGCCCCTTGTGAAGCCCCTTGACCCTGAAGCCCCCTCTGAAGCCCCCTGCTCTGTTGTCTCCGAGAGGCTAATGGGTGATCCTGAAGGTTAAACCAAATATTATAAAGCCTGAAGCCCCTCAAGGCTTAATACTGACTATTATTGGCTCGCCATTTTCACCAACAATTGGGATAATAGAATTGTAACATTCTTTGGTAATCGTCTGTTTGCTACCACAATATTCAAAAATACCTGCGACCGTATAAAAATCCTGATCGTTTAGAGCCATTTTATTCACCAAATCTTCTGATATATCAATATACACCATACTTGCAGAGTCAAAACGTCCGCTGAAAAGAGAGAGCCAAGCGCCCCCTCGACCAATATAAATATATCCTCTAACAACAACTTCTTTATTATTGTATCGCTCAGGAGTTGCGACCAAATTTATTACCGACACCACACATCTGCGCTGATCTAGCTCTCCACAATCGTTCCCGAATGAATAAAATGGAATGATCAACAGAAGTAAAAATATAATTCTCATAATCAGTATCCCCCGCTACCATAGCAACTTAGTGATGCATTTGAAATATTTGAGCAGTGAAGTGATGTACCTCTATATGCTTCTGGAGTACTCAGATACCCCGCAGTATTAAACTTATGAACACCATATCTACCAGGGAGAGCCAAGTATCCAGAAATCGGGCGCCCCAACTCTATACTTTTGTTTATGAAATATTCGTAGTCTTCAGGACTGAACTCAAGATCAGCCGTTGAAGGACGTCCATGAGTATGAATTAGAGCCGTTGCATTATCATCCAAATCACGTGGTGTGACCCAGCCTCTTTTATAGTCAGTGTACACTTTACTGATGCCGATTACTCCATCACGGTTGTATATTGTTGCTCCCATTTCAACATTAAGTTCTGCAGATATCGATGCAGTTGCTTTGGCAAAAGCTTTCGCGGCATCATCTTCTGTTTTCCAGCTACCCGCTTGTGCTGCAATTTCTTCGTCTGCTTTCGCCATAGCCTCATCAATCCTATTTCTTCGTTCTGCATTAAACAATTGTGCAAATGCAGCTGTAGTAGCTCCATTCGAAAATTTGCCACCTGAAATTTTAGATATGGATCCACCAATAACTGCCGCTGAAACTATCCTTAAAGGTGCATCTTTTCCTGCAGTTCCAAAAATTTTGTTTATATTTACTGCTTTTGAAAGGCCTGCGCTAATAAAACCATGTCCAAATTTGCCACCCTGCAGTACCGAAGTCACCCCTCCAGTCAAACCATGCGCGCCGATATGGGCGAGACCACCTTCTGCCCAAAAACCGCTATTTGCATTAAAATTCGCCCCTATCTGATAAAACGCTGCCCCCGAGAAAGCCCCGATTAAAGCTCCTTTAATAATATTACCGCCATTCAGCGCTGCCATGCCGGCACCTATGGCAGCACCTGTAAGCGCCGCATTAAGTATACTGGCACCACACGCCAAGCAATAAATGGAAACAACAACGCCAATGATTACCCCTGCCCACTGCTTAAGCTTACTCCAAAAATACCCACTGGGGTCGGTATAACTCAGCGGATTATTCAGCACATAACTATAGCGGTTATGGCTTTGGCTGTTACTCGGCGCCTGCACAAAGGGGTCGGCTTGCAAGAAGCGGCCGATGTGACTGTCATAGATACGCCCGCCCATATGAATAATGCTGGCATGGTCTACCTGCAGGTGGCCAGTAAAACCACGATGCGTGCGGTTTAGTATCGCCGCCAAGGTTAAGGCTACCGGCTGATGGCTGGGGGTAAATACCATACGCCGCTTACCAAAGGCATCAAAGCTTAGCTTTTGTTCGATAAGGCCTTTGTCGTCTGTAATAACATCAACACTGCCTAAATGGTCGGTGTACACATAACGCGTGGTTATGCTGTTGCCACTGCGCTCTACCAGAGCATTGCCAATATTGCGCCTGATGGTGGTGCTGCTGCCTTCTTTTATCAGCTCGACGCCGCCGTGCTGGAAAATGGTTTTGGTGCTGCCTTGCTCGGTAACGTGACGTTTTACCAAATTTCGGCTGCCGTCGTAGGTACCTCAGGGTCAGGTCTTGCTTTTTGCCACTATCTTACTCACCCGCGAGTAATGCAAGCCAAAATGATTGCCAATCTCTTTAAGGGTATAACCGCCCGAGCGATACGCCGTAACAATAGCGTCATTGCGTGTATTCGCGGCATGCTCATATTCTGTCAGTGATAGGGCTTTGCCGCGTCGTTGCTTTTTGGGAATGTCAGATAACGCATCCTGTTCGTGTAGTCGCGCTAAATGGCTTTGCACAAAGTCATCATTTCCCAAAAATATCTGGTTGCTGAGCTTATCCCAGACAGGCACACCTTTACCTTGCTGCACAAAGGCGGCATATTTTTCTCTGGCGGTTTTACGTTGTTTGCCAATCATACTCAGTAACGCATCTGTTGCCAGCCAGGCGGGTGAAGCCGCTTTGCCCATCACGGCATGCCAGCTACTCCATGGCCAGTCATCAAGCTCCTGAACCATCTTCGCACGGATAGGGTTTAGCACAATATAGCGGCTTAGTTCGAGCAAATAGGCATCTTTATCTACCAGAATGGCTTTGTATCTGCCCTGAAATAAATGCCCTACCCGTTGGTGTTGTCGGTTTATCGCCTGGGTAAAAGTACCATTTAGTTGGCGCATGCCTTTACTGAGGTTGGCATCGGGGGTTTCTACCAGTAAATGGTAGTGGTTGGTCATCAGGCAATAGGCATGAACCACCCAGTTATACTGCTCGCATACCTTGCCCAGCAGCGCTAAGAACAGCTCGAAATCGGTATCGTCAAAATAGATGGCTTTGCGCTCATTACCCCGGCTGGTGATATGGTAAAGCGCACCGGCAAATTCAAGCCGTAAAGGTCTGGCCATGGTAGTCACTCCGTCTGGTGTTTAGCATCGCTAAACTGTAGCGCACCAGACGGAAAAGGCAAAAGGCAAGACCTGACCCTGAAGCTTACGCTGCCTGCCACATCCCGCCAAGCGCTTTCCGCCGCTGATAACAGCAAGCCTTTGCCACAAAAGCCTAATACTCTGGCCATAGACATTAATTCCTAACCGGCTTTATTCATGCAACCGCTATTTACCAGCCTGCCACTGGCACTGATTATGCTGCTGATGTGGCAATGGCCGGCGCAGGC
>NZ_JALAAR010000038.1:1253-3459 GCF_036984005.1 Rheinheimera muenzenbergensis | reverse complement strand
TTATTCATGCAACCGCTATTTACCAGCCTGCCACTGGCACTGATTATGCTGCTGATGTGGCAATGGCCGGCGCAGGCTGCCGGTATCTCTGCGTTGTTTCCGGCAGCGGTTTACCTATTGCTGTTGTTTACCGCCGTGCTGGCCAGCCTGATGCGGCAATGGCACTGGTTGTATTGTTTAACCTTACTGGGCAGCCATTATTTTGTGGTGCAGCAAAGCCTGCAACAATCACTGAGCGACCCTGTGGTTGCCAGCCTTTATCTGGTGTTACCTGCGGCCTTTAGCCTGCTGTGGTTGTTGTTGCAATGGCAGAGTAAGCCGCAGCTGCTTACCGTACAGGGTATGACGGGCCTGTTGCTGCTGGGCGGCGCTTTACCGCTTGTCTGGCAGTTAATGCCGCCGCTGATGGCGCTACAACAAACGGTATTACCACTGTGGCTGCAACCGGTAAGCAGCCAGTTGCATATAAATTGGGGCACGCTATGGTGGATGGCATTGCTTGCCTGTGTCTGGGCCGGCGTGCTCAGTTTTAAGGCAGCGGCAATAACCCGCTGGGCGCAGTTTAGCGTCTGGCTGGCCATCATGCTGTTTTATGCTTTTGTGCAACAGCCGTTTATATCCGGCTGGATGACCCTGGCAGCCTGCCTGACACTGCTGCTTAGCCTGAGTCACCAAATGCTGCAGCTGGCCTATATTGATGAACTGACCCAGCTGCCACAACGGCGCGCCTTGCTGGCTCACTTAAGCCGGCTGGGGCGGCGCAGCGCGGTGACCATGCTCGATGTTGACCACTTTAAAAAGTTTAATGATACCTACGGCCACGATGTCGGCGATCAGGTACTGAAACTACTTGGCGCCGTGCTCGGCAGCGAAAAAGGCCTAACCGCCTACCGCTACGGCGGTGAAGAATTTACCCTGGTGTTTAACCACAACAACAGCGACAAGCTGGCCGAAAAACTGGAGCAGGTGCGCGAGCGCGTAGCCAGCTATCCGCTGGCTATTCGCCAGCAAGACCGGCCACAAGACAGCAAAAGCGGCAAACAACAGCGCGGCAGTAACACTGGCAGCAAAACCGTGCACATTACCATCAGCTTAGGCTGCGCCATCCGCCAACCCGGCGAAAACACCGAGCAACTGCTAAAACGCGCCGATGAAGCGTTGTACAGCGCGAAAAAAGCCGGCCGCAACCAGGTGGCTTTAGCCCGCTAAGCTGGCAACTACCATACTCGATCCGTGGCGTTATGCTGCTTCCCTATACGGCTGAAATCAATGTCACTGACTCTATTGAATTGACTCTATTGAATTGGCCCCTGTTGAATTGCTGATTTAATGTATATGCTTGACATATTCAGGCTACTATTTATACTGGCATATACAAGCAATATGCTTTGGAGGTTGAATTGAAAATAGCAGCATTATTTATCAACGGTCGAAGTCAGGCTGTGCGTATTCCAAAAGAGTTGGAGTTTGAGGGCGTTGCAGAAGTTGAGATTAGCCGCGAGGGCGATGCACTGATATTGCGTCCTGCCCGGAAAACGTGGACAAGCTTTGCCGATGAACCTTTAGTTGATGCCGACTTTATGATTGACCGCGTTGACGTTGTTGAAGATGGGCGGGTAGTGCTTTGAAAAAGACTTACATGCTCGATACTAATATTTGTTCTTTTATTATGCGTGAGCGACCAGAAACACTGCTGAAAGTTCTACAAGGCCATGTTGAGAATAAAGACCGGCTGGTCCTTTCAGCAATTACCTATGCAGAACTACGCTTTGGTGCCATCGGTAAAAAGGCTTCACCAAAGCACAACTTCATAGTTGATCAGTTCATGGAGCGTGTTGACGCTGTTCTGCCGTGGGACAAAATATCTGTAGAAGCCACTGCTGCGCTTAAACTCTATCTGGCTGAGCATGGTATACCTATCGGTGCAAATGATGCTGCAATAGCGGGTAATGCGATAGCGGCTGGCTGTGTGTTAGTAACTAACAACACACGCGAATTTGAACGAGTGCCGGGTCTTCGAATTGAAGATTGGTCGGCTTAAGGACCAATAGAAGGACCAATAGGGTCAGTGTCATTGATCGCGACGAAACACTGCCGATTTTCTATCTCCGCCTCTCCCTGTTGGCTCCGGCCGCCGCCCGGTTTTAGCGGCAATCTGCGCTTTAAAGTGTTCATTGCGCTAAGGGTCACATTGCGCTAAGGGTCA
>NZ_JALAAR010000038.1:0-1153 GCF_036984005.1 Rheinheimera muenzenbergensis | reverse complement strand
CACATTGCGCTAAGGGTCAGGTCTTGCTTTTTGCCACTATCCTGCTCAGTGCGCTAAGGGTCAGCAGTGCGCTAAGGGTCACAGCAGTGCGCTAAGGGTCAGGTCTTGCTTTTTGCCACTATCCTGCTAACCCGCGAATAATGCAAATCAAAATAATCACCCAACGCTTTTAGCGTATAACTCCCAGTCTGATATGCCGCCTTCAGCGCATTGTCACGTGTTTCATATAAGCGTTCGTACTCTGCAAGCGAAAGTGCTGTTCTACGCTGTTGCTTTTTTGGGATATCAGACAAATCTTTATCTTGCTCTTTCATTAATGTCAGATGTTTTTCGACAAACTCGGCATCGCCCAAAAACACCTGATTGCTGAGCTTTTGCCAAAGCCCTACTTCATGTCCTTGCTCAATGAAAACCGCATATTTTTCTCGGGCAACTTTGCGCTGTTTTGCAAACATACCCAACAACGCATCTGTGTCCAACCAATCCGGTGACACTGTGTTCCCCATGGTCGCATGCCAACTGCTCCAGGGCCAGTCATCAAGTGCTTGTACCATGTTCGCCCGAATGGGATTTAACACAATATAGCGGCTCAGCTCTAACAGATAAGCGTCTTTATCAACCAGAATACCTTTGTAGCGCCCCTGAAATAAATGGCCTACCCGCTTATGCTTACGGTTAACCGCCTGCGTATACATACCGTTTAATTGACGCATACCTTTACTTAGATTCGCATCCGGCGTTTCCAGCAACAAATGGTAGTGATTGGTCATCAGGCAATAAGCATGCACTACCCAGTTATACTGCTCGCATACTTTGCCCAGCAGCGTTAAAAACAATTCGAAATCGGTATCGTCAAAATAGATGGCTTTGCGCTCATTGCCCCGGCTGGTGATGTGGTAAAGCGCGCCGGCAAATTCAAGCCGTAAAGGTCTGGCCATGGTATTGGCTCCGTCCGGTGTTTAGCATCGCTAAACTGTAGCGCACCAGACAGAAAAGGCAAAAAGCAAGACCTGACCCCTAGGTTCCCTAGGTTCCCTAGGTTCCCTAGGTTCCCTAGGTTCCAGTAGGTTCCAGTGACCCCTAGGTTCCAGCAAGACCTGACCCTGAAGCCCCTTCGGAAAAGGCAAAAGGCAAGACCTGACCCTGAAGCCCC
>NZ_JALAAR010000037.1:0-3681 GCF_036984005.1 Rheinheimera muenzenbergensis | reverse complement strand
AAAAATAAGCGAACCGGGCCGTTCAACAGGCGTTTAGCCGTCACTGAACAACGTGCCGGATAAAACGCTAAAGCGTTTTCGGGTTTTAACGGTTTTAGTCAGTAGTTTTGTTCCGGCCTTGCTCGCGTTTGGTTTTCTTAGCGGCAGCGCCAAAAGTTAAAGTTCGCCAGTTTGTGGGTTTGCTGCAAACGGTGGTGGCGGTAGCGTTGTTCTTTGTGGCTTCGCTTAACAGTTTTAAAGGTTCCGGTTGGCTCGCTGTGTCGCAGTTAACCGGTTTCGTTTTTTATTAATAGCAGTCTGCCGTTGTTCAGGTTTGCCAGTGCGGCAAGCCGCGAAAGTCCGGTTCAGGCTGCTAACAAGGCCAGTCAAGCGACGCCAAACGGCGTCGCGCTTGCTGGCAGCGTTATATGTAAACGGAAATCATGGTTAAATTAGCTGTCGAACAAGCAATTATTCAAGCTCTAAAGGAGCTAGAAGAATCAGGCGATATAGTTGTTACCACAACAATACCATCGCTAGTCGCTGCGAAAATAAACACAGCTGTACAAGCGGTTTCTCCAAATCTGTTAACACAGGAAGAGTTTTCGGCAGTAAAAAATGCAGTAAATGTAACTTGGTCGGGCTTCCACCTAGATGACTGGGATTTTCAAACTCACATTGGCCTTACTCGTGAGCAATTAAAAGATACTCTAAATAAAATGGGTAAAACCGAGTGAAACACATAACAAACAAAGGCAGCATCGCCCTGCGGGCTGGACGCGCTAACGCGCGCCGCTGCTTTGGGCGTTAGCCGCTTGAGTTACCCATGTTCAGGAGAAAACAATGGATGTTGTCGATATAAAAGCTTTTGTTCCGAGTAAAGACTATGAAATTTCAAAGGCTTTCTATTCAGAGATCGGATTTGAATCAGAGTTCGTTTCTGAGGACTTAACCCTTTTTCAAAGCGGAGATTGTCTTTTCTTCTTGCAGCGCTTTTTCAACGAAGACTTGGCTAATAATTTTATGCTTCAGGTTTGCGTTTCAGATATCGATACAGCATACAGCCTTTGCTCTCAATCAAAGCACAAAACAAAAATCACTCCAGTTCAGAGTGAGTCGTGGGGTAAGGTGTTTTATTTGTGGGGGCCAGTTGGTGAACTACTACACATTACGGAGTTGGGCGGCTAACAATGCGCATCACTCGCTCCCGTTGGTCGCTGGGACGCCAACCCGCTGCGCGGCTCGTCGCCCGTGTGCTAAGCGTTAGGTATCCATGAGCATTCTACCGATGTCAGAATCTTGTCCTACCACTGTGGATTTGGATAAGTTAAAAAAAGAAATAAAATCAAAGAACTTGGCTGGACTTTGCAACAACACAAAATGGGATGAGCTATTAACTGCGTTTAGAGCGAATGAATGGACTGTATGTAATCGTTCTAAATGGATAAACGGTTTTATATCGGACTGGGAAAATGATTGGTTTTATCACCTCCCATTTCCATTTGTCGGTGTTGAGTGGTTTGACATTAAATTCGTAAAAACAATTTTTATCATCAGAGATGGCGGCAGGTTTGAGGAAGAAGCAAACTTGAAAGATGAGATTCTAAATTGTCTTAGTGATATTGGTGTAGAGTTTGAAGTCGCATCTGATTTTGTTAGGGTCTGGGGTTATGCACCTAAGTGTTATCAAGAGTTTAACGGGTAAAATACCTAACAAGGCCCAGCATTCCGCAGCCTGTGGCTGCCGGACTCGCTACGCTCGCCGCTGTGGGCGGCGTTAAATGGCAATTATGAAATCATGTGCAATGGTGTCACTCCTACTTTTAATAGGGTGTAGTAGCTCAATACCGTACGACGAGATACGAAAGGATAGCTACGGTCATGATGGGCCAGGCTACGCCGATGAAAAATTATCTGAGGATTCCTACAAGATCCGAGTGTTGGGTTACGATGATACTGATGAATCGGTATTTATGCTTTTCTTTCATAAAAGGGCTTCTGAGCTATGTGGAAGAAATACATACGCAGTTCTCGAATATAACGAGACCATAATTGTTATATCCCACACTGTTCAGGGTTATGCGAGTAGAGGCGTTACCGGTATAGTAAAATGCATTTAACAAGGCCAGTCAGCAACGCCCACTGCGTGGGCTGGACCTCAAACCCGCTGCGCGGTTTTTTCGGCCGCTGCTGGCTGCGTTATAACTTCATTCAACACAAGCTTAACCATCAAATTTATAAAGGAGACAATCAAATGAAAGGATTACTACTTGGGCTTACGGCATTATTGGTTGCAACAACTGTTAGTGCAGAAACTACAAACGATACCAACGACGCAAAGCCAGTAGATTTCTCTAAGTATTGTTATTACGCAGACGTTGAGTATTCTGCTGGATCAATCATGGAGCAAGCCGGTCGTAAAGTTCAGTGTGTACGCACAGCTGAGAGTTCAGATTTAGTCTGGGAAGAGTATAAGCGTAATCAGTTATAACAAATTGCTAAATTTCGTTCCGGCCACAAACGGCGTGGCCTCCACTGGACTGCCTACGCTGCGCTGCGGCAGCCCATTAGCAACGCGTTAGCTGTAAATCATGTATCGAACACCTGAATTAAAAATCGAGATAAAGCCAGGAATGGGAATCGATGAGATCCATTCTTTGCTAGCAAAAGCCATGGAATTTCCTGAATACTATGGAAATAACTGGGACGCATTTGACGAATGTATCAACGATGTAGGTTTTTCCAATCCACCTGAAATTCTTATCATAAAAGGGTGGGATCATTTTATTCGCGAGCACCCAAGAGATGCGAAGTTGTTCTGGTCATGTATCGCACAGCGGGAAGTGACGAAGAAGCCAACTACCGTGTTAGTTACTCCTCGGGCGTGCCCTTGTTGTGGATATTTAACGCTATCAGATTGGAATAGTGGTTCTTGGGAAATATGTGAGATTTGTAACTGGGAAGACGATGCGGTTCAATTTAACGACCCAGCATATGAAGGTGGTGCAAATAAAGAGTCTCTAATTCAAGCTCGCAAGCGCTTTGGTAAAAGTAAATCAGAGGCCTTACGGTATGTTAAAGAATTTCGCGGTGCAGGCAACAGCTAACAAACAGCTCAAACCGACCTCCACTGCGTTGCTCGTTTTGTGCTTTTCCGCTACGCTCGCACAAAACAATCAACTCCGTTCCGGCGGCTTAGCTGGGCGTTAGTTGTACTTAATCTGAGTCAGAGTAAATGGAAGAATTCGAAGTGAAAATACCTACCGATATCGAAATTGCAGAAGCTCAAGAAAAGCTAGGTTTCACTTTTCCACCCGAATATGTGGCATTCATTAAATCTGGATATGATCTAGGGGATGCTCCTCTTGAAGCATTGGAAATCGTCGATCCACCTAGTTATGCAGACATATATGAAGCTTTGGTGAGTGCTCGAAAATTTTATGATTTACCTGTTGAGCTTATGCCTATCTGTGAAGACAACTCCGATTACTATTGCATCAATAATCATGGTGAAGTGGTGTTTTGGTCGCACAATGGAACTACCGATGAAAAGTGGGCAAACGTAACTGTATGGCGTAATCAAATGGTTCTAGAGGCTGGCGAATAACGTACAACTAACAAGGCCGCGGAGTTTTTCAAGGTAGTTGTCCGATTTTCCGGTTTTATGCTGCTGCCTGAGTCGGTACAATTTCCCGCTCCGGA
>NZ_JALAAR010000036.1:0-2941 GCF_036984005.1 Rheinheimera muenzenbergensis | reverse complement strand
AAGACATTTTGGGGTTGTATGGTTAAGTGACTAAGCGTACACGGTGGATGCCTTGGCAGTCAGAGGCGATGAAGGACGTACTAACCTGCGAAAAGCTGTGGGAAGCCGGTAAGAGGCGTTAGACCCGCAGATATCCGAATGGGGAAACCCAGTGCATTTATGCACTATCCCAACATGAATACATAGTGTTGGGAGGCAAACCGGGAGAACTGAAACATCTAAGTACCCCGAGGAAAAGAAATCAACCGAGATTCCGTTAGTAGCGGCGAGCGAACGCGGAGTAGCCCTTAAGTTATTAAGGTGTTAGTGGAATGGCCTGGAAAGACCAGCGATACAGGGTGATAGCCCCGTACACGACAATGCTTTAGTAATGAAAACGAGTAGGACGGGACACGTGGTATCCTGTTTGAACATGGGGGGACCATCCTCCAAGGCTAAATACTCCTGACTGACCGATAGTGAACCAGTACCGTGAGGGAAAGGCGAAAAGAACCCCTGTAAGGGGAGTGAAATAGAACCTGAAACCGTGTACGTACAAGCAGTGGGAGCACCTTCGTGGTGTGACTGCGTACCTTTTGTATAATGGGTCAGCGACTTACATTCTGTAGCGAGGTTAACCGAATAGGGGAGCCGTAGGGAAACCGAGTCTTAACTGGGCGAATAGTTGCAGGGTGTAGACCCGAAACCGGGCGATCTATCCATGAGCAGGTTGAAGGTTGGGTAACACTAACTGGAGGACCGAACCCACATCTGTTGAAAAAGATGGGGATGACTTGTGGATCGGAGTGAAAGGCTAATCAAGCTCGGAGATATCTGGTTCTCCTCGAAAGCTATTTAGGTAGCGCCTCGAGCGAATACCATTGGGGGTAGAGCACTGTTTGGGCTAGGGGGTCATCCCGACTTACCAACCCCATGCAAACTCCGAATACCAATGAGTACTACTCGGGAGACACACGGCGGGTGCTAACGTCCGTCGTGAAAAGGGAAACAACCCAGACCGCCAGCTAAGGTCCCAAAGTAATGATTAAGTGGAAAACGATGTGGGAAGGCATAGACAGCTAGGAGGTTGGCTTAGAAGCAGCCACCCTTTAAAGAAAGCGTAATAGCTCACTAGTCGAGTCGGCCTGCGCGGAAGATGTAACGGGGCTAAATCATTCACCGAAGCTGCGGACTTGTGCTTGCACAAGTGGTAGAGGAGCGTTCTGTAAGCCTGCGAAGGTTATCCGGGAGGATGGCTGGAGGTATCAGAAGTGCGAATGCTGACATGAGTAACGATAAGGGGAGTGAAAAACTTCCCCGCCGAAAGACCAAGGGTTCCTATCCCATGCTAATCAGGGTAGGGTGAGTCGGCTCCTAAGGCGAGGCTGAAAGGCGTAGTCGATGGGAAACAGGTTAATATTCCTGTACCGGCCAATACTGCGATGGGGGGACGGAGAAAGCTAGGCAAGCGCGGCGTTGGTAGTCCGCGTGAAAGTACGTAGGTTGGTGGCTTAGGAAAATCCGGGCCGCTAAGACTGAGATACGAGACGAGTCACTACGGTGACGAAGTTGCTAACGCTATGCTTCCAGGAAAAGCCTCTAAGCTTCAGGTATTGGTGACCGTACCCTAAACCGACACAGGTGGTCAGGTAGAGCATACCAAGGCGCTTGAGAGAACTCGGCTGAAGGAACTAGGCAAAATAGTACCGTAACTTCGGGAGAAGGTACGCTCTTTGCTGTGAAGGACTTGCTCCGTAAGCAGCGAAGAGTCGCAGTGACCAGCTGGCTGCAACTGTTTATTAAAAACACAGCACTCTGCAAACTCGTAAGAGGACGTATAGGGTGTGACACCTGCCCGGTGCCGGAAGGTTAATTGATGGGGTTAGCGCAAGCGAAGCTCTTGATCGAAGCCCCGGTAAACGGCGGCCGTAACTATAACGGTCCTAAGGTAGCGAAATTCCTTGTCGGGTAAGTTCCGACCTGCACGAATGGTGTAATGATGGCCAGGCTGTCTCCAGCCGAGACTCAGTGAAATTGAAATTGCGGTGAAGATGCCGTATACCCGCGGCTAGACGGAAAGACCCCGTGAACCTTTACTATAGCTTGGCACTGAACATTGACCCTACATGTGTAGGATAGGTGGGAGGCTTTGAAGTTGGAACGCCAGTTCTGATGGAGCCGTCCTTGAAATACCACCCTTGTATGTTTGATGTTCTAACGTAGGTCCCTGAATCGGGATTGCGGACAGTGTCTGGTGGGTAGTTTGACTGGGGCGGTCTCCTCCTAAAGAGTAACGGAGGAGCACGAAGGTTGGCTAAGTACGGTCGGACATCGTACGGTTAGTGTAATGGTAGAAGCCAGCTTAACTGCGAGACAGACACGTCGAGCAGGTACGAAAGTAGGTCATAGTGATCCGGTGGTTCTGTATGGAAGGGCCATCGCTCAACGGATAAAAGGTACTCCGGGGATAACAGGCTGATACCGCCCAAGAGTTCATATCGACGGCGGTGTTTGGCACCTCGATGTCGGCTCATCACATCCTGGGGCTGAAGTCGGTCCCAAGGGTATGGCTGTTCGCCATTTAAAGTGGTACGCGAGCTGGGTTTAGAACGTCGTGAGACAGTTCGGTCCCTATCTGCCGTGGGCGTTGGATGATTGAGTGGAGTTGCTCCTAGTACGAGAGGACCGGAGTGAACGAACCGCTGGTGTTCGGGTTGTCATGCCAATGGCATTGCCCGGTAGCTACGTTCGGAACGGATAACCGCTGAAAGCATCTAAGCGGGAAGCCGGCCACAAGATGAGTCATCCCTTAGACTTCGAGTCTACTAAAGGGTCGTTGGAGACCACAACGTTGATAGGTGAGGTGTGGAAGCGTGGTGACACGTTAAGCTAACTCATACTAATTGCCCGAGAGGCTTAACCATACAACGCCCAAGATGTTTTAAGATACAGTGTGCATAAC
>NZ_JALAAR010000035.1:0-5226 GCF_036984005.1 Rheinheimera muenzenbergensis | reverse complement strand
GGGTTAGTGGTGCGATAGACAAAGGCACCATCGGCGCGGGCAACGGTATCGCCATACTCCAGCGTGGTGGTGCGGCTACGTCTTTCGTCCGCCTGATCTGCTGTTTCTGTTAACGTTAGCGGTAAACCATAGGCATTAAAACTGGAGGAAAAAGGGTCGGAGCTAATAAACAGGTAGTAGTCTAGACTTGTTGCAAAATAGTAACCGCGGATTATTAATATGGCTCGAAAGCCCCGGTTTTATCTCAAAGATATTCCTTGCCACATCGTGCAGCGCGGTAACAATCGCCAGGCATGTTTTTTCTGTGATGAAGATTTTGGCTTTTACATAAACAGCCTGCAGGCGGCACTGCAGCGCTATAGCGTGCAATTACATGCTTTTGTATTAATGACCAATCATGTGCATTTGCTCCTGACGCCAGATGATACAGAGGGGATCTCCCGTGTGATGCAGGGTGTAGGACGAGATTATGTGCGTTATGTTAACAAACACTACAGACGCAGTGGCACCTTGTTTGAGGGACGCCATAAAGCCAGCCTGATAGACAGTGAGCGCTATTTACTGCAATGTCAGCGTTACATAGAGCTGAATCCGGTACGGGCAAAGATGGTGCAGCATCCGGCGCAGTATCACTGGTCAAGCTATCAGCATCATGGATTAGGAAAACCGATTGGTTGTCTGACCCCACATCCGCTCTACCTGGGATTGGGCGACAACATCGAAAGTCGATGCGAGGCTTACCAGGCACTGTTTACAACAGAGCTCAGCTCGCATGAAGTTGACACTATCCGTCAGAGTTTAACGCACAATTATCCATTAGGCGGCGAGCGTTTTCGTGCAGAAATAGAGCACGCACTGGGTGTGCGACTGGGCAAATGCGGGCCCGGTAGGCCCGCGGCGGAGCGGGGCGAAGTTAATTAGCTCCGACCTCTTTTTCCAACGCCACATCCGCTCTATCTTGGATTGGGCGAAAATAGCGAAAGCCGATGCGAGGCTTACCAGACTTTGTTTTCAACAGAACTTAACTCAGTTGAACTTAATAATATCCGCCAGAGTTTAACGCACAATTACCCATTAGGCGGCGAGCGTTTTCGGACAGAAATAGAGCTCGCACTGGGCGTGCGGTTAGGCAAATGCGGGCCAGGCAGGCCCGCGGCGGAGCGGAGCGGGGCGAAGCTAATTAGCACCGACCCCTTTTTCGATATGATCACCGAACGCCATGAATGTTCCTTCTGAGTTCATTTTTTTGTTTTAGCTAATAATTTTGTGGGGATACCTCAGGCTCCGACCCCTTTTCCACCCCTTTTCCCGTATGAACGAGACACTAATAAACAATTGCAAAATAGATACTAGTGGAACTAGCCAATATGAGAAAGAAAGATATTACATTATAAATAAAAACCTCTTTCTTAATTTTATTAAGAGCAAGCTTCTCTCTGTCAGGGTAATAATCTGATTTATCCACCTTTTTTAAGTAAAGAAAAATAACGATGCCAAGAAAAAACGAAATTGGCACAAAAAACTCGACTTTTCCCAAAAGAAATCGAGCCAAAAAATATGCAAGAGGGTTTAATAGTAAAGCCCAAAAAAAACCTTCCTGCGCACTTGTGAAGTATTTCCCGAAACGTGGGGATTTTTTTTGTGTGGTCAAGTGCGCCCCTCTTACATATGCTTTATATATTTTAAGTAGCATCCTTAATTTCAATCCTTCCTCATATTGATAAAAGGCGTATCAAATGTTCTATACATAAACTCTACTGGTGAATTTTTGTATAATGTAGCTGCATCTGAAAAAGCTAATTAGCTCCGACCCCTTTTTCTCTAAAACCATGATTCTGTCGCAGCAACGCTGCATCACTTGGACTGGCGGGAGAACAGAGGGTTTTCTGGGGCTACAAGTAGCCAGGGGCCGGACGCAGTGAGTTCTAAGCCTTGATCCTGATGGGTGACTGGTGCGATACATCGCAACCACCAATGAGAACTAAAATGCGACAGTTATAGGTTTGCAGGGGTGAAAAGATACGCGCACTTAACCGTGCGCGCGGGTTTGGTTACTCTATTGACTCCGAGAGGCTAATGGGTGACCCTGAAGTTGTAACATTTAAACTTAGCTATCAGTTACATGGCCGCGCAGTTTCTCTTCAAACACTTTTTTGTCCAATTGCATTACATCTGCCAACTCACAGACAAGAGCAAAAGCCTCACCAGAAATCTGCTTGTTCTCCTCAATCACGATATCAACCAAGGTCTCTAAAGCCAGTCCATATTCGCCAGCATCAATGAAATCCTGCACTTCATTTCTTTCAGAGTTGGTGAATATTTTTAACAACAGATCAAGCAATCGTAACAACAGGTTTTCGATAGATTGATAATCGTAAGTAGTCATCATGGATTCCTCGGCACGTTAGTCGGGAACCCTGAGACAATATCTCCGTTGCGTTCCTGAATTACTCTGATATCAATCCCATCGCGCGTTCCTTCCGTAATCGTTCGCCCGCCACGCCCAGTACGAGTTACTGCATTTGGGTCAGTCGCAATGTCAGATATTTCATGCATAATTTTATCATCTGACCAGCCTTGAGGAAACTCACTCTTTCCTGGCTTGCCAGTACCAGGTCTATGCCCACCACCCGTGGCATCACCGTCAAGGATATGTCTACGACGCTGAGAAGAGGCAAGATCTACATAGTCATCTACCTTCTTTGTAACACTCTCAGCATTATTTCTAATATGCTTTATTTTTTTCAATATCTTGGAGGCAAGTGGACCAACAACGGGAACGGCTCCAGCACCCGCAGCTGCAATATTGATTGCTGTGGGGTCTTGTACCGCCTCTACAATGCCCTTAATTGCACCGGTAACCGGGGCATTATCAAGAATTGTTGAGAGAGGATATTTGTCCCTAACAATTTCTCCTATATCAGTATTACCGATATTTTTTCGTTGGCTACTTCTATAGTTACATCCCGAACTATCCGCTCTGCCGCATGCGCCTTTTGTTTTACCAATCTCCGTAGTTGAAAATTGCGCATAACCTTTTATGGAGGACTGAGGTTGTTCACCATTTCCTTTCCCTGCACCTCCAGATGAGATACCTGAAGGTATAGTCCCCGGCTCTGCAAAACCACCGTGATTCGCATCCGTATTCGCACAAACAGTATCAATCTTCGATGCCGCACAACCCATATACCCTGTCGGATCTGTCCCAGCCAACGGGTTATTCATTATGTATGAATAAGGGTTCATACTCTGGCTATTGCTCGGCGACTGAATTACAGGGTCAACACTAAGGAACCTACCAAGGTTGTAATCATACGCCCGACCGTTCATATGAATGGCTGGGGAGTACGATGAGTACGTCAATAAAGAGTTAAGCTATTAAAGAACAATTGGTTACGAAATTACTTCGTTTGATGTTACTAATGTACACTTGCTCAATCAATAACCAAATATTATTAAGCTGTTGACTAAGGGATGAGACTTGAGAGGGATTTATTAGGCTGTATAAATGAAAACCCCGGCTCTAGGCCGGGGCGAAAACTTGAGGTCTTTACGAATGGTCGTAAGCTAATTTGCTCATTGGAACCAGACGCCAACCTTGTGTTACAGTTTATGCCCAATTGACGCCCTCGTCAATATCTCAATACCTATAAGAGAAGAAGCATCGGATGCCAAGAAGTATTAATTATCGCCCATTCCTTATCGACGAGCTTATCACAAATGAAAGGCTTAACAGCTACGCATCCGTGTTCAAGCATGCAGATGATGTTGAGCTGGTTGGGGCGTATATTTGGAACATGCATGTTTGCGCATCTCTATATCCTCTGCTAACTACCGTTGAAGTGACTCTCAGAAACTCAATTGATACTGCCTTAACCAAAAGCTTAGGACGATTTTGGTGGAGCCAAAACCGATTGCACTATAAGTCTTTCTCCCACGGAGGTAATGAGCCTTTCGTGGTTTCTGCAATAAAGCAGAATTTCTCAAAGGCATATGACCAAGTTAGGCGGGACAAGCGAGATCGTTACAGTATCCGTAATGCAAGGCCAACACATCATGAAATCATAGCCAAAACGGAATTTTCAACGTGGGAGTTCATTTTAGATCATGAGTTCATGGGGCCGAATTTAATCTGGCCTTCTCGATTAGGCTCTGTTTTTCGAGGTGTGTGGCCGACATCAAGGGCAGCAAATATGCTTTCTTCAACAAAAGATTTGGTAAAAACTATTAGGGAGTTTAGAAACCGTGTTTCACACCATGAGCCTGTGTGGAAACGTTTCAGTGTTCACACAGAGCAAGATGCGATAACACATCTTCATGAAAAAATAGATAAAATCAAACAACTGATATCATTAATTTCACCAGAAAAAGAGCAACTAATAATGAGAAGCGGTTTGCTTTCCAGTGCTGAGAGAATGTGCTCTATCAGTGAGCTGAGGCGTTTTCAGCATAATGTGGAAACCATTAAGATAAAGTCTATTGCCAAGCTATCGAAGCTATCGCAAAAGGCCTCTGATGAAAATGCGGTTAAAAAAATAGTGTTATATAAATACGGAAAGACTCAATTTCTCCTTCATCCTGCTTAGCAGTAGCTAAAATCTGGATTGCGCTATCGGGTGATTGAAAGGGATGTATAAGGAGGAATTCTGCACCGCTGGGTGAAACTTCTGGTAGTCATCACTCATTTTACGCACAGCAACGTGAGTGTAAATCTGTGTCGTAGACACGCTGGCATGGCCTAGTACCTTCTGTACGGTCAGCAAGTCTGCACCGTTATCAAGTAGAGTCGTCGCCGTCGTATGCCGGTATAGATTACTCGCTCCCGGCTTGGACACACCAGCCCGACGTTTATACTTATTGATCAACTCGGTAATTTGCCCTCCGGTGTATTGCAGACCGCTGTTATTCAAAAACAAATAGTCGCCCGACGAAAAATTCATTAGTTTGGGGCGGATGTTATCTCTGTAATAGGTGACCAGCTCTAGCGCTTCTGGCGCGATAGGGACTATCCGGTCTTGCCTGCCTTTACTCTGGGCCACAAATATCAGCTTGGCCTGTTCATTAATACTTTTTAAGCTAAGGGTTGTGATGTCGTTTCGCCGCAAACCGCATGAAAAGAAGACGGCTAGAATCGCACAGTCGCGAATACCGGTAATACACCCATTTTTAATTGACGCTGAAAGTAGAAGGTTGCGTTATTAAAGCCTGTTTGTATTTCGGTGGTAT
>NZ_JALAAR010000034.1:0-6508 GCF_036984005.1 Rheinheimera muenzenbergensis | reverse complement strand
AAAATAAGCGAACCGGGCCGTTCAACAGGCGTTTAGCCGTCACTGAACAACGTGCCGGATAAAACGCTAAAGCGTTATGTTCATCAGGTACGGAGATAATTGATAGTGTCTATTGAAATCATAGTTGCTGCATCTGGTGTTGCCGTCAGTTTGGTCTCGGCATTCATAAGTTCTTACCTAAAAAAACATTCCGACAAAGAGCGTAGTGAGCTTAGCGATGATGTAAAAAGAACTATCACTGAGATTGGACTTAGTGTGGCAGGCATAGAGATTATGCATTCTGTTAAATCTGAGCCACAACAAAGTAATGTTGAAATTACTGATGAGCTTCTAGCGAAGATTGAAGAAGGAATAGTCTCAAAGATTTCCAGCCAAGGTGAAATATCGCATGATGATGTAAAAGCTGAGGTTGGAAGAGCAGTACAAGAAATTAATTCACGTTTAGAAAAAATTGAGGCTAGATTTCCCGACAAGTCTTCTATTGATAAAATTGCATCGATAAATGATGCTCTTTTTGCTGAACGACTGGAGCAGCTATCTTCTAGAATTACCGAAATGGAGAAAAAGCAGCTCAGTAAATGGGACGTGGCTTTGGTTGTTTCCATGATTGTCGCTGCAATCTTTACCGTAGTAGGTACCACGTACGCCGTATTAAAAGCCGTTGGCGTAGTGTCGTGAAAAACATAACAAGTCCAGCCACATTCGCCCCTTCGGGGCTGGACCTCCGCACTGCGTGCTCCGGCCTGTGCTTTGCGCTAGAACTCATGAAACGTAGGTGCTGTCGTGTCACTGACGTATAGATGACGAATGTTTGTCGCCAATATTTCCGATATTTTGTTAGAGAATAGGTTCTTCACTTAACCGAAGGAATCAGTTGTTAATGAAAATTAATGCAGCATTAGTTCTCGAAATACGGTTGCGTCGAGCTTGGACTCAAGAGCAGCTTTCTCAATTCTCCGGGCTGAGCCACAGGACAATTCAGAGAGTCGAAAAAGAAGCAACAGGGTCGCTCGAAACAAAAAAGGCGCTTGCTGCAACATTCGAAATTGATATTACTGACCTTGATTACGAGGAAGTACCTGTTATGAAAAAATATGAATATAAAACGGTAGAAGTACCCTTTAAGATGAGCCTGTTTAAGTCTGGTACGCCTGACATCCAGAATTTATTAAATGCTGAAGGCGATTCAGGCTGGAGATTGAAGGAGATCGTGTTACCGGCTACGGGCTTCGGTGAGTCTACCTCCATGGTAATTATTCTAGAACGAGAAAGAATCGAATGAGTTCTAACAAAGCCAAACACAGCGACAGCTTTTCCGTTGCGACTTCGCCTTCACCACAAAGCTGCGCGAGTTGGCGGCGTTAGGCTTCATTCGGATTGAGCATGATTCTATTTAATGAAGAAATAATCACACTGCTGAACGAGTATTTTTCGAAGGAACCTCAATTCGTTGAGGTTATTATGCTTGCCTCATTTGGGCTGAATATACAGTTCGTCGATTTTAATATTCAATGCAACGAGCGTGTGTTTGCTTCAATCAATGGAAAGCCCTACGTGTGGGAGGATGCCCCGAATTCTGGCCCATGGGGTGCTCTTGGAAGGCAACTTGCGAAGAAAGCCATGCTAAAAACTAAGTCATTATTAACAATTACGTTTGCAAGTGGTGATTCAATCGATATTGAAACATCCGAAAGTCCTTATGAATCGGTAATTTTTAATTTCCCGCCACGAGGGAATTCGTTTGTTATGGAAGTATTTTAATGACGCTAAAGCCTAAAAAGTCAATCAACTTCGCGCCTTCGGGCGCTGGACGCAGCAAGTTGCGTCGGCTAATGAAGCGTTATGAGCTAAAGATGAAATATCTACCTTTTGTGGTTTTCTTATATTCAGGTATTACTTCCGCGTGCGTAGTAGGTCCAGAAAAGGTTGTGCCTACTCCAGAAATTGGCTTTGAAATCAAAGTGGAAGCTAGTGATATTTGTGATGACTGCAGTGCTATTACAATTAGTGCGCCTAAGAGTTATGAAGGTAATCCTTATGCTCATGCGCTTTTCACGGTTCTGTCAAATAATCAGGTCATGTCAAAGTCTATAAATTATCTTCAAAAGGACTCTGAAAGTACTGTTTTCATGGGTATTGTAAGTCAAGCTGCAGGTATAACTTACGAGATAGATCTTTCGTACGGTAATCACCGGTGTATGTCATATGAGTTTAGCTATACCAATCAGTAGGTTGGTTCACAACAAGTCATTAAAGAATACGCCAAAAACTCATTGATAATGCCTACCTGTGTTGCGCACCTTGAAGCTGCGTAATAGTTGCCCTTTCGGGCTGTTGCTTAAGTGCAACATAGCGGTGACCTTTCCCCCAATTATTGACGCCATCGCCACGCTGGAATTATTACAGCTAAGTAATGCTAAAGGCTGCACAGCGCAATAATGCCTCGCGAAAACCTGCATTAAATGGTTGTTTAAATATACTGTTTTGTCTTTGAGTTGTTGCTCTGCAACTTGCGGGCGTAAAATCCGCATTTTGCAGCAACCTAAATTGCAACAAAGTAAAAATGCTTGATTTACATTCCACTAGCACCATAGACTGGAGCTAATTTTGCAACTCGCAGGGTTTGAAGCACGCAACTCGCGGGTTCTGGTCTTTTGAATAAGCTGCTAGCAAATATCTTAACTTTTTGAATCTTGTGATAGGGATAATCTAAAAATGGCACAAAATGAATCGTCTCAGGCTTTTCGTAAGTACTTTGTCTACGGCACAGTATTTGGTGTAGCCGTTACCTTGATTGTTTGGTATTCACTCAAATTTTTTCAGTAAAACATTAGGATATATTTATTGCTAACAAACGCCAGCACAAGGCGCCTGCGGCGCTCTACTTGCAACAAGTTGCTCGCGCGTGTGGCGGGCGCTACTGGGCTTTTATCTTATGAGAATGCTTTATCTATAACATCTAAAGTACTGGCGACAAGCACATTACAGGGGTAGCAGACATCTATGCATGGAATTATCCGTTTTTTGAAATGGGCATGCGCCATCATTGCCGTGATTGGCATTGCATCGCTGGTGGCGGGGTTGTCGTTTCGCTCGGGGTTAGGCACGCCAAGTACTGAGTTTAAAGAAAAAGCAGTGTATGCACCGCATGGCGTAGTGGCGACCAGCCAACCTTTAGCCAGTCAGGCTGGTTTGGCGGTGCTGCAAAATGGTGGCAACGCCATAGATGCTGCAGTGACCGCCGCGGCCGTGTTGAGCGTAGTGGAGCCTTATATGACCGGTATCGGCGGCGATATGTTTGCTATGGTTTGGTTGGAGTCTGAGCAGCGCCTGATTGGTATCAATGGCAGTGGCCATGCCGGTGCGCTGATGACGCTGGACAAGTTGGCGGGCCGCAATCGCGTACCCGACGAGGGTGCTAAATCCATTACCTTGCCTGGCGCGCTAAGTGGCTGGGCAATGTTGTTGGAAACCCATGGCACAATCAGTCTGGCGCAAGCATTAACACCCGCTATTGCGTTGGCCGAAAACGGCTTCCCCATCTCTAAAACAACAGCACAGGAATGGGGCCTTTTTGAAAGTAAAATCAATTATGACCAGGGGGCAAGAAGCACCTTTTTAATTGATGGCGCCAGGACGCCTGTTGCCGGCGAATGGTTTGTAAACCCGGACTATGCCAACACACTGAAACTGATCGCCGCTGAAGGGCCTCAGGTGCTGTATGGTGGTGAACTGGGTGAGAAAATTGCAGTAAGAGTGCAGGAGTTAGGTGGTTTTTTAACCCCTGGCGACTTTGCCAATTATCAGGCGCAGTGGGTAGAGCCGATGTCAGTGTCCTATAAAGAGTATCGTTTATGGGAGTTACCACCGAACGGGCAGGGCATAGCGGCACTTGAAATGCTGAAAATATTAGAACCCTATGATTTAAAGGCGATGCAGCATAATTCAGCCAGCTATTTACACCATCTTATTGAGGCCAAAAAGTTAGCTTATGCCGACCTCGAGCATTTTGTCGGCGACGCCGAATTTATGCAGATACAAGCTGAACAGTTGTTAGACGACGCTGTTATTGCTAAGCGGCGTGCGTTGATTAAGCCGCAACAGGCCATGCAGCAAGCAGAGCCGGAAGCTTCCCTCACCACCAGCGACACCACCTATTTGAGCGTGGCAGACAAAGACGGCAATATGGTGTCTTTTATTAACAGCATTGCAGGGCCTTTTGGCTCCGGCGTTGTTGTGCCGGGTACCGGTTTTGCGTTGCAAAATCGCGGTGTGGGTTTGTCAGTGCAAGCAGACCGCGCCAACACCGTTGCCCCCGGCAGAAAGCCATTTCATACCATTATTCCTGGTTTTGTCACTAAAGCCGATGCTGAGGGTAAGCAACAACCCTGGTTAAGTTTTGGTATTGTCGGTGGTCCGCAGCAGCCTCAGGCCCATGTGCAAATGCTGCTGAATATGGTGGAGTTTGGTATGGATATACAAGAAGCCATTGATGCGCCAAGGTTTCGCCACTGGCAAGGCAATAGCGTGAGCTTTGAGCAAGGCATCCCACAGACTACAGTGGATGAGCTCTATTCGCGCGGACATGCGCCGCAAAACCCGGTGATGGCTAGCGTGCAGGGCTTTTTTCACGGCAATAACCCCGGCCTGGTATTTGGTGGCGGACAAGGTGTGATGAAAACGTCCAAAGGCTATGTCGCAGGTTCTGACTCCCGTCGCGATGGGGTGGCAGCGGCACATTAGCTATCTTCCCATGTGTTTGTATGCCTTTGAGTTTTTTATCCGCGCCTTGCAGGCGTGTCCCCGTACTTTATAACGTCATAAATTGCAACAACCTAAAAACGCTTGATTTACACTTGGCTAGCACAATAGACTGACGCTAATTTTGCAACTCGCGGGATCTTAACCGGGCAACTTGCGGGCAGGGCACCTTCCATTAAATTGTTAGGTGCTAAAGGAGAGTAAAATGGAACTATCAAATTTTTTACCATGCATAATACTGCTGGTTTTTTCTGGCCTTTCGTTGGGAATATGGAAAACGGAAGATAACAGTCAGACAATATTAATGATTTGTATGGGGTGGGCAGCGATCAGTGTTCTAAGTTTAGTCGGTAGCATGATGTTGTTTATTGCAGGAGGTATAATCCTTCCTGTTATCTTATCCATACTGTCCGCACTTTCAGCCTATGTGGCAAATAAGTTTAAAAATCTACAACGCACCTAACAAGCCAGGTTATCGGGAAATCAATCACTGCTTGAGGGTCATAAACCATGCTGCTTTACAGAGCTGGAGATTAAATTGAAAAACTGGCTTGAAACTAAATTGGAAATTAATCATGGTGAAAATACGCCATTGCTTTCAATGGAGGGGTTAAGAGGTCTTGCAGTTTTTCTAGTGTTTTTTGTTCATTATAGTTCCTTGGTAGATCCTTTTTTATTCGGTTTTTCAGTAACTTTATCGAAGTTTATTAATGGTTTTGGGCATCTGGGGGTAGATTTATTTTTTGTTCTTAGTGGATATCTGATCTATGGGTCTGTGCTTGATAAAAAAACATTTTCGCCCATCAATTATGCAAAAAGAAGGGGGCAGAGAATTTATCCAACTTTTTTAGTCGTTTTCGCCATATATATTGCATTATCATTTATTTTTCCAAGTGAAAGTAAACTGCCTGATAAAACATCAGAAATGGTGACTTACATAGTACAAAATCTGTTTTTGTTACCTGGTATATTTGATGTAAAACCAATCATTACAGTAGCTTGGTCTTTGAGCTATGAAGTGTTCTATTATCTAATTATTCCCGTAGTGATATTTTCATTAAATATGAAAAAATGGGATGTTAATAAACGAATTCTGTTTTGGATCTCAGTTTCAGTGGCAGGTATAGTTAGCTGGGCGTTTTTAGGTGGCCCCGTTCGCTTGCTTATGTTTATTTCTGGTATTTTATTGTTTGAGCTTCACACGAAAAAACAATGCAAAATAGAAAAAGGAGGTGATTTTTTCTTAATTATAGCGTTAGTAATCTTTGGGTTTAGAGCTGTATACGATTTTAGTTTTTTGTTATCAATGGTGTCGGTGTTCATACTATTTTTATTGTTTTGCTTGTGCGCTTTTAATGTGCAGTCAAAAACATATAAATGGTTGACTTTTACGCCTCTAAGGTGGCTCGGTAATATGAGCTATTCTTACTACTTAATTCATGGGCTTACTTTGAAGTTTTGTTTTTTGGTTCTCGGAGTTGTCCTCCCTGCAGAGTATGTCAGTGAACATATATATTACTGGCTTTGGGCTCCTTTATTTGCGTTAACTCTGATAACTTCATTTGTACTATTTCTAGTTATAGAAAGACCATTATCTTTGCAGGTGAGCAGGCTGCCAAAATCTTCTAACAAACTAAAGCAACTGACTTCTAAAGCAGCCGCTGATTAGAGCGTTGGTATGACTCCCCACGTCAAGCAGGTTGAGCTTATTTCTGTTCAGTTAAGAACCTTCTTTTGCTGTTAAAGC
>NZ_JALAAR010000033.1:0-7033 GCF_036984005.1 Rheinheimera muenzenbergensis | reverse complement strand
ATCCGGAGCGGGAAATTGTACCGACTCAGGCAGCAGCATAAAACCGGAAAATCGGACAACTACCTTGAAAAACTCCGACAGTGAAGGCAATTTACAGACTAGACCAGCATGGAAATGTTAAATTACATACTCTATATCCGAATCCAAAAACTTAAGAGATAGAAATGAGCAAAATCAAAGAACCATTAAAAACGATATTAAAAAAATACTGCCATGTCGAGTGCTATGATCCCAACTTAATAAGGGAGGCCATCATTACAGGGAAAGGATTTCCCTATGACGTAGAGCTATTTAAAACGCAACTGCGTGAAGCTATCGACTATAAGCTCATTTCAACTGAGGATTATGAAGAGTTAACTGAAGAGGATTTCGATTCTGACGAGGATCTACAACTTTGGTTAGAGAAATTTTTCTCCGAAATTTCTAAGGTTATTTAACACCCGGAACAAACTAGCTGAACCAGTGTAAAAGTGAGCCTTTATGTTGTATGAAATTGCCGTAGCCGATGCTTACGGCGCCGGATTCGAGTTTGTCGCACCAGAGGTGATTGCCCAGCACAATGACCTTAGTCACTACATACCACATCAGCTATACGGCATGCTTGGCAACTATACCGATGACACTCAAATGAGTCTGGCAAAGCTGAGCAGTGTGGCTCCAATCTAGTCTTAGACAATACACAGCACAAGCAATATACCGCTGAGTGTGATTCTACTCACTATGACTTGTTCATTAACAATGTGAATTTCCCGCGCTATGCAGATGGTACTTTGTTTGATGAACAGCAAGATTTAGCACTTGATGAGCATCCGGATGCGCCAATTTGGTGGCGTGATCAACAATAGAAACCGGACCGGCGATAAAGTGTCTGATTAACCGGTGATAACCCATTTATTTAACACGAGATAAGAAACACAAACATGGAACAGAAGGCGCTGGAACAGAAAATCAAAGACATTATCAGCATTTCATTGTGGCAATTTGAAGGTTTGCCTGATCGAATTACCCGCGCATTTGACGATTTACTCACGACTTACAGCTGTAACGAGGTTATTTCGGCGATAAATAGCCTGATGCCTAAGTTACAAACAGAGGAAGCCAAAGCACGGCAAGGCGCTGGCAATTCCGGTATGGCAGGCGAGTATCATATGGCCATAGGCATGCAGCTTTACTACCTGCAACAGTGCTTAGATCTGGTCCGCAAAAAGCATTTGACTACTCAGTGACCGACATTAAGCAAGTAAAAGGCAACTCAGATGGGATTGTGGGCTGAGATCCCGGATTTTGTGCCAGTAGAGCCTGAGATGGATAAAGACGAGGATTATCTGGCATACATTTATTACGTCTGGCAAACACCTTCTATTCAGCAGGCCCGGCTAAAACGGTGGACAGCGTAAAACGCTTAGTCAGCGGACTGTTTCTGCAAATGGGCTATGGCGGCATTACAGTTATACAAAGCTTCACGATAGGGCAGCGACAGCTCATACGCCAGCATGCCACCGCATCGTTGGGTAAAGCCGGTTAAACGATCAGCCTCCGCAGTCAGTGCGGTAATAATATCGGCTGTGCAATATTCGCCTGATAAGCGCTCAATAGCATTAATAGTAAGCTGGCGAGTGTCCGGCTTTTCGGCGGTAAAAGGGTTGTCTGTTGTCGCTATACAGCGCTGTACCGCTTGTATCAGTGTCGTTAAGTCAGTATTGCCCACAGTGCTTACCATTAACCTTAAAATTACCACGCAAAATATCACAAATTTTTCACGTTACCAGAAAAATAGTTGTCAGTTCTGACAGGCTGATTAGAGCAAAAGCGGGCGAAGAAAGCGTTAATGTCCGAAAAAACAAGTATCCGCAATAACCTGATTGCTGACATTCATTTTTTCGGACTAATTTAGCCGAGCATCGATTACTGCGGTGTTGCCCCGGTGAAACCGGCCAGCACCAGTTTGCCCATCACTTGCCCTTGTTCCAATAACGCATGCGCCCGGCGCAGGTTGGCCGCATTAATCGCCCCCAATTGCTGGCCGACCGTGCTTTTCAGCTGGCCACTGTCGACCAGTTTAGCCACTTCGGTGAGCAACTGATGTTGCTGTTGTTGATCCGGCGTCTGAAACAACGAGCGGGTAAACATCAATTCCCAGTGCAGGCTGAGGCTTTTTAGTTTCAGCGGCCGGATATCCAGTGCGGTTTTGGGGTCGTCAATCAGTGCCAGTTTGCCTTGCGGTGCTAAGGCGGCAATAAACTGGTCATAATAAGCGGCGGTGTCGACCAGACTGGCGATATGGCTGACTTCTTTGATGCCGATACGCGTCAGTTCTTCGGCCAGCGGCAACTGGTGATTGATCACATAATCAGCCCCTAACGCTTTCACCCAGTCCTGACTTTCAGGTCTGGAAGCGGTGCCAATGACAATGGCGTTGCTGCGACATTTCGCCAGTTGCACCATGATGGAACCGACACCTCCGGCTGCGCCGCTGATCAGCAGTACTTTTTGGCGGTAGGTTGCTGGCGTTGTTGCAGGCTGATCCAGTTGCAGCCGGTCGAACAGTAATTCCCAGGCGGTAATAGCGGTCAGCGGTAAAGCCGCGGCTTCGGCAGCGCTAAGGGTGTTGGGCTTAAGGCCGACCAGCCGCTCGTCCACCGCATGAAATTCGCTATTGGCGCCTGGTCTATCCAATGCACCGGCGTAAAACACCTGGTCGCCGGTTTGAAATAGCGTGACGGCGTCGCCGGTCGCGACGACAGTGCCCACGGCGTCCCAGCCGAGAATTTCTGGTTTTTCAGCCCTGCCAGGGCGGTTCTGACGGATTTTATAATCCACCGGATTGGCAGCGATGGCGCTGATTTTTACCAGTAAATCATGGGGTTTCAAGCTGGGCAGTGGCAGGGTTAAGTCCTGCAATGCTTGCGGATTATCGATCGGTAAGGATGCAGTGTAGCCGATGGCGCGCATGGTTTTTGGTAATGCCGTGTGGATTGCTTGTGACATTTAACAGCTCCGGTAAGTTAGCCTATGTTAGTGATGACACCCATTGTGCCGGTTTGACACCACTATAAAAACCATCTAAAAAGACATTCTTTATCAAATAAAATTTGAAAATGCTGCAGCTTCAAGATTTAAAATTATTCTGTCAGATTGTCGCTACCGGCAGTATCAGCGCCGCCGCACGGCAATTTGATTTAACGCCCGCCGCAGCTTCGGCAGCGCTGAAACGGCTGGAGCTTTATCTGGGCACGGCGCTGATAATTCGCAGCACCCGTTCGTTGAAACTCAGTAGTGCGGGCGAAAAATTCCTGCAACATTGCCAGAATGCGCTGACCGCGCTGGAGCAAGGCAAGCAGGAGCTAACCGAACAAAGTGGCCGCATAGGCGGTGAGTTAAGGCTGACGGCGCCGAGTGATCTGGGGCGAAATTTGTTACTGCCCTGGCTGGATGAACTGCAGGATCAACATCCGGAATTACGCATCCGGCTGGAGTTATCCGATAAAATTGCAGGCCTCGCCGCCGAGCAGGTTGACGTCGCGCTACGATATGGCTCCTTGCCGGACTCAAATTTAGTATCCTTTCATATTGCCGACGTGCCACGCGTTATATGTGCTGCACCAAGCTATTTAAATAAGCATGGAAAACCACTGCATCCAATTGATTTACAAAAGCATAACTGCTTGTTGTATTTGATCGACCAACGCACCTTTGCCAACTGGCATTTTGGTTATCAGGACGATCCGTTTAGCATCAGTGTCAGCGGCAACCGCGTTAGCAATGATGCTGAAATTGTCCGGCGGTGGGCCGTCAGCGGCAAAGGCATCGCGCTTAAATCCGCATTGGATATGTCCGAAGACTTACGCGCCGGCAGGGTCGTTTCGTTATTGCCAGAATTCAAACCACATTTCCAACAACTGAATCTGCTCTGTGCCAGCCGCGCTCAGGTCAGCCCGACAGTACTGCTACTACGTGATGAACTTAGAGTCAGGGTGGCGCGGCAGTTGGCGCGGCAATAATGGGTGGCCCCAATTATTGATTTAATCTTTATGCGGATTGGTATGAAACGCATACCCACCTCTTTTAACTTTTGAAATAAAGTAAGCGCTACCGACTAAAAGTAAGCTTACTTGAATTATTGATGTCGTTGCTACAAAAAACAGACCTGAGAATAAACCTGCGGCGAGTTTATCTATGTATTGGCCTATAGAAATTGGAGAATCAAATAGCGGTTGCTGAATGAAATTTGAATGCAAAAAAATTACGTTGCCGTATACGAAAGATGAGAATATACAATTCAGTGATATTAATATTATCGGTACGCCTACAAACTCAAATATTCTTGAAGTTTCTCCGTCAGCCAGATACCAACCTCCAAATCGCAGACCCAAAATATAGCTAAACAGAGCATATGGGAGATAAGCTCCCAGCAAGACGGCGGCGTTTAGTAGTTCATTTGGCATCACTATGATAAAAACAGCAACAGAAAGCAAAGCAACGACCAAATTAAACCGAGCGACATCCCTTGAAATGGTTTTCATAGCCTAAGCCCTGCTTGCCTTATAACGCATTTCTAATAGGCTGCCGCAGCGTAGGCAGTCCCGTGGAGGCCACGCTGTTTGTGGCCGGAACGAAATTAACTAACTTGTTATATTTCACTTAATATCCCATTGGCAGTATAGTGCTTTTCAATTTCGAACAAGTCGCCAAAACTATAAAAAATTGACCTTATAATTTGATTTTCGCAACTGTATCTAGCGCCAATGGTTATAACCAATCCTTCAGCTTTCGCCGCGATGATATGACTTGAGTAGTCCTTTGTTGACTCTGACATATTGGAAAGAAAATTGTGAGCGATGAACTGGCCATCCTTTTCAATAGTTAGCTCAATATCAGAAACACTGCAATTATTGCTATCAACTTTAGGAACGCTAAAAAGCAAATTGAACGAATGTGCTCGATTTTCTTTAATCCCCATCTGAGTAACATGTACACCAAAACCTGTTAGTTCAGATAAAGGAATTTCTTTAAGATCGGAACTAGCAATAACCTGAAACGGTATTATAAGAAGTAAAATTACTGCGGGCAGTCTACGCACCATTCCTCCGTGAAATATAACGCCCGCCAAAAACGCGAGCAACGTGTTGCGAGTCGAGCGCCCAACGGGCGCGTTTTTGATGGCGATTGTTATCTGCCACGAACCCAACCAACACTCAATAAATAACGACTACCAGAAATTACCTTAGTTACGGAATGTTCACAAATATCTGGTCTAAAAAGCTTAATACGTTTGCTGCAATATATTGGAGATGAGCAGATGAACTCTCCACCTGATTTTGCTTGTTTGAGAACTATATTTAGCCGGTAATGTTTTCCATTTTGTACATCATCAGTATGAGGTGGAACCTCGCATCCTTCAGGGAATTTAAGCAGATACAAATCAAACTTGATTGGCCATGTTGCTCCGGCCAATAGCATTTTTTCGTACCCTGTTTTCTGGCGTCCTTTTTGCCATTTAAATAGATATCTAAAGATGCTCATAATTCCTTTGGCACAAAACGAGCCTGTAGAAAAACCTGCTGAGTGCACAGCATTTCTCCTTAGGCCATTCTGTTTATTATTTGTTAGCGACTTTGCATGCTTTTGGTAGGAATTTCAAGACAAGAATTACTTGTTAAGACTTCACTTAAACGACTGCTATAACAGGCGTTATTGGGCGCAATCGACAGACTGTTTACCCTAACTTACCGTACCGGCTTACCTTCTCCAGATTATGCACCATACAAAACAACTGCCATTGGCCTTGCACCTTGGTTTTGCCGCGTAAGCTAAACCGGCTTAGCCTTTTATTGGTGCCTATATTGCCAAACACCGGTTCTACTACTGACATTCGATGGCTGTAAATTTGCTTACCAGCTTCGCTGTCTACCCGCTGTTTCATCCAGTCGGTGTAATTCGGTGGCGCATTGGCTTTAAGTAAAAACGATACCTGCCGGCCGTTACCATTGCGGTGATTGGCCGACTCGGGCGTGAGCATGCATTGCTCTTTTAAATCACAGTGTCGACATTGCAGCAATCTGCCGCCAAACAAGGCGCGTTGTTGGCCATCCGGCTCTGGCCTGGTGCCCCGACAGGGTAACGATTTACCCGCCGGGCAAATACAGGTCATGGCTATAGGGTCAAATGCAAAGGAGGTAGACGGGAAGATAGGCTTTTGCCCCTTTGCCTTATCCTGATGGCGCTTGCCGTACTTTTGTTTTTGCTCACTGAATTTCGGGTCTCGTTTTCTAAACTGGTTATCCGGTACGTAGCCGTTTATTTGCTGTTGATACAGGTAATGGTTGTTAGCCTCATTAGCAAAGCCGGTGTCAGCCGTGATAATGGTGTTATTGGCGAAGATATTGTCACTGATACCCAACCGTTGGTAACGCTGCTGTATCTTTTCCAGCACCGGCACTAAGGTGTGGTGCTCTTGCCCTTCGCCGAAAGCTTGCGCATCCACTATTATCTGATGCTTCTTATCCACCGCAGCCACACCGTTGTAGCCCTGAATCGTGCCTTTGCTGGTGGTCATTTTGGCCGATTCATTATCGGTGATGTTACTTTTCACTTCCGTGCGCTTTTTGCCCCGGCCCATCCGTGGACTGGCGGTCTTTAAAAAGTCGGTTATCTTGTCATGCGCTTTATTCAGCGTGTCTATGCTTTGCTGGTGCCGGGCTTTACGTGCTTCATCGGCTGATTCCCGCTCATCCAGCTTCTTGTGTTGCTCCAGGTGGTAACGAATTTGCCGCTTCAATTTATCCCGCTTCGCCGCCAGCTCTCTAAAGGTGCCCGACCATTCCTTCGCAGCGTTGGAAGACATTTTGCAGCCATCGATGGCAAACAGTTCATTGCCCAGCAAGCCCTGCTGATGGCATACCAGCAACACCTGCTCAAACAACTGCGCAATTTGTACCGACGAGCTACTAACAAAGGCGGCTATCGTCGTAAAGTGCGGCACGGTATCGCACGACAGTGCTTTAAAGATGATATTGGTTTCACAGCACCACTG
>NZ_JALAAR010000032.1:0-14761 GCF_036984005.1 Rheinheimera muenzenbergensis | reverse complement strand
ATCCGGAGCGGGAAATTGTACCGACTCAGGCAGCAGCATAAAACCGGAAAATCGGACAACTACCTTGAAAAACTCCGCTACCTGTTCAGGAACAGAGATGAATAAGCTTACGATTGGTAGAGCATCGGAAGTAAATCGCTTAAGAACTCTTTGTTGCTTCAGTTATGCCTGCCAACAGGTAGGCATTGTCATGAATGGTAATCAGATGGAGGCATATTTCAGCAACCCAGTGCTCGAAAACACGGAGCCGTTAGCTCAGGCTCTCAGGACAGGAAAATTCAATAAACTATTGCGCTTTTCCTCTATTCCTTCCGACTCCACTATCAGAGATATCAATGATAAAGTCGCGGGTATTGCAGAGCTGTTTAACGCCCCGTTTTGGCAAGCACTGTATTGCCTCGAATCAGACTCTGGTGATGTTAAGGCGCAGCTTGAGTGTTTAGATCCGGCTGTTATGCCGCATATATTTGAACCTCAGCGAGACGCGTGGGGGGAGCTGGTCAGCAAAGCACTTTTTAAGCGGGACATCGATAACATTTTTAAGATTGGCTCATTTAGCTCATTGAGCGCTTTAATATTGCTTTACTACGCGTTTGACGAACAACGTTGCGAAATTACCCGCCGTTACCTCGAAAAACTGATTGTTGCTGGCTTTATTAATCTCTGTGTGTTGAAAAAAATTCCTTGCATACATTGGCTTATTTTTAGCCGGTTGACGCATTGGCTATTTAAACAAGGAAAGTCTGCTAACAGGTTTATACCCAGCTCTGAGACTGCTTTATCCAAAGCAATCACTCATCGGGTTTTATTTTTAAAAAACTTCGGCAAGATAAAAGCTCGTTTGTCAGAGGAGGATAGAATTCTTCTAATGAGTTTGTTCTCGTTAGGGGGTCAGAAACTCATCCACAGGGAAATAAGCAAACTTTTGAAAGGGAAGAATGTTGTTCCTGCTGCCAAAGATGAGAAGGGGCTGTGCTGGGTTATTAGCAAGCTAAATGCTTCAAGTTTCAGATCAGATAAAGTGCATCTGCTCCCCAGAAATAATAATGTCCAAATTATATCTTCTCCTTCCTTTCACTAAGACTGTCATGGTCCATCATTATCGGTAAGGTGGCCCAGCACAAACCATGTAAATGGTGCAGGCTAAGCACGTAGTTGCTCCAAATTACCAGACTATGGAATTGCAAATTCCGGTACGCTTGAACCAACGACATTAAAATGTTGGAACACTGAAATGGATAGGGACGGCCACTGTACTGGCAATCTTGGACCACCACACTTAGGCGTTATCTTAATGACGAAAAACCACTTAATTACTCTAAAAAAGAAACAAAAACCGAGAGCAGCCTGATAGTCAAATTACTCATGATGAATTACAGCGCTCGAATTATTTTCAATTAAATCAAATGGTTAATGATTTTCATTCTCCCAGCATTAGCTTAGCACACACATTTGTGAAAGACCGTTTTTTCACCAGTGCATGCGTTTTTCGAACAATTGATTCTTGGCAAGTTTGACGCAAATTTTGTAGTGTTGCTGCCTGAGTTTTGGTCTGAGAGGACCACTTATTCCTTCCAGAATAGGGCGGCAGCATGAACGAAAATGACAATGACGAATATGAGCCGTATAACGAAATATTGATGGATGAAGGACTCGGTATCTACCTTGTTGAACTCAATCCTGATGACAATCCCTTCAACAAAATTCACTTGGAGCTGCATCAGTTTCCAGATTATCACATCACGAAATCTCTGAGCGATGATGTTCTGATCCTGCGCTTTCCTCAAAACTATGTCGAAAAAATTGTCGCCTCGTGGCTCAAATACCAACAGCAAAAACTTCTTCAAGCTGCTTGCAAAGGAGAGCAGGAATGAAAGATATCGCACTTTACAAAACGATTTATCTTAACGAATCGACTGGCGTTCATCTTCAACAGTACATCATCGATTGCAAACCCGACGACCTCTATAGGCTTGATCTCATAAACTTTGATGTACTTCAGTTCAGTAAATTCGTTGATGGAGATTTGCTGACATTGCAGCTCACGCCAGACTTGCTGAATAGTTTATGCGAGGCGTGGATTGCTCATCGTCAGGATCAACAGGCACAACAAAATGAAACGAAAACTGATCAGCCAGAACAAAGTGCGACTGTCTGAGCGTTTCAGGCGAAGAGCATTGATAACCAGACCTCTGAGCTTTGATGCGAGCATAGTAACGTTCGACTCAATCAGCAACAGCAAACAGTCTGGCCAGCAGTGCCATCAGAGGCGTCTAGAGCGGCAGCAAAGAATGAACCCACGCCAGCTTAAAAAACTCAGAAAACGCCAACGTAGGACGGGGCTTATAGGCAGCAAATTTGGCGCTATCTGCAAAACACAGTTAAAGCCAGCTATGAGCACTGTCGTTACAAGCTGGTACATTGTTTCGATCATTGATAACGGCGAAGTGCTGGGCAAGGTACTGTGGGGCATTTGCGTTGACGATAGCACTTGCCGATTTGACGCGGGTGACTACATTTGCACATCAAGGATCGTAACGATTATTCCGAGCGAGCGGTTAATAAAAACGCACAGCGGTAGCTCGTATCAAGTGTGTGGTGATGGTACAAAAGCAGATATTCAGGTTGAAGACTTTGAACTACTTAGACAGGGTTTCAGTCCTGAGCAGATCCGTCAAATCAGATTGGCACCAAACGATCATTTAAACTAAACCCCAACCTTGGTAACAACCAATCCCGGTACATCACCATTTCTGGCAAGGGCAGTTGGGTTTGATTTAATTGTTGCCAACCTATCATTGAGCGCTATTCTCATCAAAAAACGGGCTATTTTGATGAGAATAAGCTCTGTATTCTAATCACACTCAGAGCTAGGCCACAAAAAAGCCCCGCCAACACCGAGTGACTGGTGAGGGCGAGGCTTTGGATTCAAAGCAAACCTTAAAACCGTCCAGCTTCACCGAAGCAAAGCTGGACGGATACTCCTGCCAAATTTCAGCTTTTGCTGACAACCGGAGATTGATTAAATATCCAGTTGTCTTGTTAGCCACTATAAAGCAGAAGTCATAATGGGAGAACTCACTCCCACGGGTTGTTCATTTCTCTGCTATACAAATCGAAATCTGAAGGTATTGGCATGTATGAGCTATCTTTTATCCCAATTAATAAATAATAATCATTGTCAAAGCTTAAAGTAACACCACTATTTATGTGGGTAAACTTAAACCAAACAATTCCTCTCAATGCTAACTGAACCATTGAGATTTTATCCAACTCACTCAATATGCCTCTATTCTGAGCTTTCGAAATTACGAACCATTCTGGGTCTAAGAGGCCGTACCTTATCTTATGAAACTCTGCCTCTGTTTCATCGTCAAGATTAATCTCCAGTCCTGATATTTTAAACTCATTGATGTCGTTTTTCACCAGAAAAGAAACAGCGAAATTTAGGTACTGTCTTTCTATCTTGAGGTAATCAGACCATTTTTTCTTATCAACGCATTCATCATCTAGAGCGCTCCATATCGAAGTCCACTCATCCAAATATTTAGGGTTATTTCGATTGTATTTGGAAACATTATAGTACTTCATTATTTTCCTACCCTATTTAAATTAACGTCATACGACCCAGCACGATTATCTAACTTAATATCTCTCGGAGAATTATACCCTTTAAACGCATCTCCACGATGTGAGGTGTTTGAGCGAACTAAATATTTAGGCTGCCCTTTGGGGTTGTAGTATACGGTGTTACTCTGACTGGATAATTGCTTTTGAGGCTTGTATCCTTTTTTTCTTAAAATTTTATCGGCTTCTTTATTGTTCAGTTTTGGATCATTGCTACCTCTATCTGGGTCGTTTGGATCAGGCATTGGACTACCAATTCCCGCAGCATCTCGCATTGACATCAATGGATCAGGTCTGTCGCTACTCATGTTGTGTATAATGATACTGATGCCAACTAGTCCTGCGAGTACATCACCTACAGGAGCTGGGCCGTCAATAGCCACCAACGTGAGCATTAAAGTAGCGCTGCCATACTGCATGCTGTCTCGATTAGCTCTGGAGTAGCAATCAGCATCACAGTGTGCAGTACCAGCATATGTATCTTCACCGGTCTGAACAATTCCTTCGCCTACCCATTTAGCTTCAACACTGTCAGAATTTTTTGTTTGACTCTGTAATTCTGTTGTATTTAGCTGTTGAGTAACCTGAGCTGGCTGTGATGGACTGACACCATTTCCTTTCCCTGCACCTCCAGATGAGATACCTGAAGGTATAGCCCCCGGCTCAGCAAAACCACCGTGATTCGCATCGGTTCTTGCACACACGGTATCAATCTTCGATGCCGCACAACCCATGTACCCAGTCGGATCTGTTCCCGCCAAGGGGTTATTCATTATGTACGAATACGGGTTCAGGCTCTGGCTATTGGTTGGACTTTGAATTACCGGGTCAACCGATAAGAACCTGCCGAGGTTGTAATCATACGCCCGCCCGTTCATATGAATTAATCGGAACGTACCTTGGGATTTGATTTATTGCTGAGCAAAGAAAAGCCCCTTTCGGGGCTTCTACAGTATCATTTCGTATTGGCGTAGTTTAGATACCAGTGTGGGTAGCTTTTGTCGTTGTAGCGAATCTAAATACTCATCAACTGTCATAGGAGGCCTTTTTAACGAACCTCGTTGACGTTGTGCCGCCAGAATTGCTCTACCGGGGTCTAGATCGAACATATCAGCCAGAAACACATCTGGGTGAATAGCAGTTAGTCCGAGAGGCGCAAGACTTTGCTGGGGAAAGTCTTTCAGGTTAAAAGTAATTATCCCTTCAGCTTGCCCTTTAATTGCTGCTGCAACCACATGTCGGTCATCTGGATCAGGTAAATCTATGCCAGCTACAAACTGTTGATAGCCTTCAACCACACAATCTGGTGCATGACTGTTCATCAACTCCCGTGTTTTTTGCAGCTTTTCGGCAGATAGCTGAGGTTGATTATTCAGTAAGTTACGTATCCACTCATCATGTATCTGTTCCGTCCATTTCGCACGGTAAAGACCTGTTTGAGCAAGATACATCAAATAGCTACGTAACGGAGCTGGATACATCACACATGCATCAAGGATTACGGTATAAGTTGTCATTTAATATCCCAAGTTCAACTCCTGATCGAGGGCTGACAATTCATCCAGAGCACTCAGTCGCTTCGCATCAAGGTCTTGTTTATATTTCATCACTTCGACAAATGCGACTTTGCGACGATTACCTGTTCTACTGTGAGCAAGTTCTCCCGAATCCAACAGCTTGATTAAGGTTGGGCGAGACATATTCAACATATCTGCTGCTTCTTGCGTTGTCAGTTCTGCATGGATAGGTGTAATGCTTACACTGTTCCCTTGCCCAAGCTGGGTCAGCACTTCGATCATTAATTTAACAGCGCTGGCAGGAAGCTTTACAGAATGGGTCTCCCCATCCTTACCTACCACATTAAAATTTTGTACATCACCATTCGCTTTCAATACAGCAGAAAGCTCTTGGCTGCTTAACTTTGCCAATGCAATTTCTTCAGCACTCGGTAATGATTGTACATTCAACATTTTGATAATCTCTGTCGGTTTCACGGTTTCACGGTTTCACCAAATTATCCGCAATATTCGAAATATTGTCAAGTTTTCGAAATATTCGCAATGCGTGCTTGAAGTAACCCTCTGAACCTGCGGCTTCACAATCGGGCTGCGGGATGCGTTTTGTTGTACACCTCACGAAGTTTCTCAATGCTTACATGAACGTAGATTTGTGTCGTTGATAAATCAGCATGCCCCAAAAATTCTTGTACATACCGAATGTCCGCGCCGTTATCCACCATGTGTGTCGCGGCAGCATGACGATACTGATTACAGGCACCGGATTTTTGCACGCCAGACAAACGAATGTACTTTGCGACTAACTCCGAAAGTTGCGCTGCTCTGTAGGGCTTTCCGCTGTTGGCCAAGAACAATGACCTGTCAGACAGTTCGTTCATCAGGCTGGGACGCACCTCTTTTAAATAACGATAAATCCACTGACATGCGCTTATGGCGATAGGGACATAGCGGTCTTTATGACCTTTTCCCTGATCAACCCTGAGTTGACGTTGCACAAAATCAATATCCTCTACCTTGAGTTTTCGTAACTCATTGCGGCGAATCCCGCTTGCGTAATACGTTTGCATGATTGCTCGGTCACGAATGCCCTTCAAACCATAAAGCGTTGATTGCTCCAGCACTTTTTGCACTTCTCCTTCACTTAGTACGGGTTTGGGCAATCGCCTGCCCAGACGGGGTAACTCAAAGTGCTCACAGGGGTTGTGTGATAACACCGCTTTTCGGGTGAGAATTCGCATCATCACACTAATGGATGTCAGTCGATAGCGTATCGTTCCTAATGCAAGGGGCTGGCCATCAAAAGGCTTACGATATCGGTTCAGATACTGCTGATAACTGTCGAGCACGTTTGTATCAATCTGACTGACGAGCGTGATGCCAAGCGGCAATGCCCAAGCTTCAAAGAGTCTTATCGCGTCATCTTTGCTCTGAACCGTATTTTCACTTTGTCCCTTAGCCCTGCAATAGTCTAGGTAATACTGAGCACACACAGAAAAACCCAAGCTATCCGGTTTAGTGAGTAACATACCGCTTCCCCCACGCCATAAGCTCGAATGTGACCGGAGCGTGATATACCGAATGTCGATACCACTGAATAATCCTTGGCGCTGGGCGACTGGGGCAAATCAGCTTAACACCACAGGCGGCCACAATACTGTCATTGTGATGCACGGCTTCAACAATGCAGCCCCGAAACAGCTCATGACCATTGATGTTGGTAAGGCCTAGTTTTCTCAGTGCTCCGCGAAACTCTGCCCCCTCAGCGTGCTCAATTGGTTTGACGTATCGGTTTAATTTGTGATCACAAATACCAATTTTACGTTCCTGTATAACCCTCTCGTTGATACCACGACGCACCAGTTTTAACATGGCATCGGTATTAGCCAATAGCCGTTGGTGATAGATATCGAAAAGCTGCATCAGATAAAGGTTGTCAAAATCAATAGGCGCGAGTATTTGCTCAAACTCAGCGATGTATATTTCTGATTGCATCTGAATGCCCCTTAACTGGTTAGGCTTATTACCACTTAATGAGTGTGTTGCATGTTTTTTGGCGGAGCTATTGGCAATAATGACACGCAATGGCTTCGATTGAGCAGGCTGTTAATAATCGCCGACTGAGCCTTACGCATATTCAGTTGAGTAAATGGCAACAAGACGTAATCTCTGGCAGCAACAATCAAACTAACGCTCCCGACCAAATCACCCAGTAAATCCAATATCAGGCTGGCGACAAGCGGCGTTATGGGCTTGCATCCCCAGTTATCTATGCATATAACCTCGTATTGCAAATATGACTGATGAAGTTCACGCAGGCTTTGCTGAATGCGTGTTAACGCCAAATCCTCAACTACCTCATCAAAGGTCAGATAGCGGACTTTTTTAGTTGCTTCAATAGCGCCAACCAACAGAGCGCTGGCAATATAGGTTTTGCCTGAGCGCTCTTCGCCTTCAATAATGATGCAGTGTTGATTCTCATACCAATACCCCCGAAACAAGGCTTTAATTTCGTGCTCATTCACTGCACGAAATCCGGTATATTGCACATGACTCTGATGGGCATGTGGATAGGGGATTTTGGCTTTTTTGAGTCCGTTTGACAGGTGTCGCTGCTCCCGATGAGACTGCTCGCACTCAAGCAAAAACGCGATGGTGTCGATAACGTCCTTTCCTACCTCTCCAACAGGGTAACAAAGTGACTCACAGCCCTCCGCCATCCCTTTTAGCCTTAATGAACGCATTAACGATGCACAGTCTTGAATATTCATAATGCCCCCTAATGTAATGGCTGATTGTTATTTGTTGGATTAAGCATGGCCTGCATAAAACGCAACGAACTGACAGAGCATGCAGCAGCCTGGGCTGCTGCTGTTTCAAAAGCGTCCCGCCCATGCTTGGCAAGCAAGGATTTAAATGCGCTGCAACGGGCTTTCACATCAGGCGTACTGTCATTTGTACCGTTAAACTGCGCCTCAATAAGCGTAGTTGTCGCAGGCCCGATACCTTTAGCCCACTGCAATAGTTGGTCATGATTTAACTGTACATACTCCCGGTGTTTGGCTGGCATATGTGAGGGCAATATTGTGATGCCGCCTTTCTGTGAAGATATGGCATGCTCGGCACACAGTTCGCCGTCATAAAAGCAATAAATCTGCTGCGTGGTGGCTTTGACATCTACCGTTTTGCCTATTAGCTGGTGAGGTACGGAGTACAGGTGATTGTCGTAATTAATCAAGTACTGCTTTGATACTTTGCGTTTCACCCGCTTAATATAAACAACCAGTTCTGTTGCGAGGCATGGAGTTAATGCGTGGCGCTCTTTGTCTTCAAATAAGGAAGCGCGGCTTCCATCCATTTTGCTAAAAGGTTTGTCATTAAACTCTTTGAGCAACACTAAGATCGCAGCGTTTAACTCATCAATCGAAAAAAAGACCTGATTTTTAAGCTTGTTAAGGATGCTGCGGTAAGTCAGCCAGACTAAATTTTCAACTCTTGCTTTGTCTTTAGGGCGATAGGCACGAGCAGGCATAATTGTTGTGCCAAAATGCAATCCCATCTCGGCATAGAGCGAATTAAGCACGGGTGTTATACCCGGCTTAATAACTGCGGCCTTCAAATTGTCTGGCACAACAAATTGTGTCGCTCCGCCAAAGAAGGTGAACATGGCACTATGTGCATTCGCAAAATCCTCTTGTGATTGTGAAGCGCAGGCATAAACAAAGGCATAGGATGAATAACCTAATATGCCGGTAAAGATTTCAACCTTGACCTTCTGTCCGGTAAGGGGATTGGTAATACAGGGCTTTTTGCCGACAAAATCAACAAACGTCACTTCCCCCGGCTGGTACTGAAAGGACATGGAAGGCTCTTGCTTATGTTCAAACTCAGCAAATCCTTCGTAATAGGTAGAAAGAGAGACAACAGGGCGCTGCGCCTCGTCACAGTATATTTTATAGGCCGCTTGCTTTGTCATTGAATACTGCCTGATCAGGCTGCTAAGCCTTGGGTAATCCGGTACTGCTTTTAACGTGATGGCATCTTTTGTGTCTTGCAGTGCGCTAAGTAACGCTGAGTCTGGCATATGTTGTGCGTTTTTAAAGCGCTCAGGTGTCTGCCGAACCTTATCAATCACTTTCGTCACCGTGGGGCGTGAAATGTGTACATTGCGTGCCAGTCGGCGAATGGACAGTGGCGTGCCTTTTTGCAAAGCGACCAGCGCTGCGCAGGCAATAATACGTTTTTCATCAATTGCATTCATATAAACCTCACCCTATGTTGTCAGCCACAACGAAATATTTGTTGCGCACTTTCGGCTCAACAAAAAATCCGTCGATATGGCCTTGCGTAACCCGCAACACAGGACTACATTTACAGTTGTTCAGGGCTGTAAAATGCAGTCCAAAAAAGCCGATGAGTTAGCGCTCTCGGCTTTTTGCTTTATGCGTCGTTGGATTGTTCATCTATCAGTTGAGTGCCATCGTCCGCTGCAAGTCTGCGCGTGGACAACCACAGTGCAACATCTTCAGTCAAAGCATAATTTCCCCGCCGCTTATCCAGTTGAAATACCTGTACCGGAAGTGCGCCGTTAGATTTGGCCTTTCTGAATCCGTTAACAGAAGCAAAGCCAAGCACCTCATACAGCGCATCACCAAATAGCAGCACGCCATATTTACGCAACAAGGCTTGTCTGATGGAGTCTGCCAATAAGAAATGCATCAGTGCGTCATTCTCTGTACCGCCATTCATGTCTATTCCTAATTAATCGCATACAAGGGCATTAAGCCTAGATTGCTGCTGTCTGAAATCTCCAGAGGGATTAAAAAATTAATTAAATCCCTCCCAAGCGAACCGCGCCAAACAAATGGACTAAACTCAATAAACGTGGGGGCTGCGGAGCGCTCCGTTGGGACGAAAAGCTTTCTGCATACTTAACATCGCCACAAGGCAGCATGCTCTGAGTTTCTTAACCTTGTTAAGGCTTAAGGTGTCGCCCAAGGCCTATGAGTTGGTGTTGAACAAGCGGATATATTCTGAGTACCGTCAGAAATTTGAAAAAAGCGGCATTGGTGATGATCACATCAAAGGACGCACAAATTGCAGCGAGCAAATGATGGCGGTATGCCAATTAGTTGCGGCTAAAAAGTGCGTCCGACTGGATAATGCTCTGTCTCGTGAGTTTTATCAGGTCATAGCCGCAATGGAGGCTGGAGCCGAACCTGAAGACTTGCTTTTACTCTTCTCCCGTGAAGGCAAAGCGGCTGTGATTGAACTCTGTTATCTGTTTTCACATAACCAGAGCGACATCCTCGATGCAGTTATCCGATTTTCCCGCATCATTCTGGCCGACGAATTGCTGGCCGCGATCATTGTCAGCTATTGCTTTGCAACCAAGTTGCTGTGCAGACCTGTTGGTGCTGATTTGCAGGTTGTGGATGCGCTCATCCACTTCAGCAAACGGTACACTGACTTATCGTTAGTGACCAAAGAGCTGAACAACTACTTTGCCTACTATCTTAACTACGGATATGGTTTTGACCTTCTTGTTCGAAAAGCCGATGCCATAAGCCGATATCATTGGTTTGACGGTTTTAATAAGAGCGTAGTTTTCGACGTCATATTCGGCACCAGATTTGAACAACTGGAATTTGCGTCAGAGTGTAAAAAGCGGGAGTTCACTCTGCGATTTCTACTCGCGGATATGGATTTACTCAATGACAATATTAATTACTTGGAAGGCGAACCCTCAGTTCAATGGCGTGATGGAGAGAGGGGTTTTCATTTTGTTTATACCGCGCTGAACCTACCGTTTATAAAAATAACCGACGAAGTGCCCCCATCGTTTGTGCCATACCTTATTCGGGGTCGCGTAGCCCCTCGACCCTCTATAGCCACCTAATACTGAACTAAATACAATCTATTATAAATGATGCATTGATTTTTATTGGAGTGGTAAACCTTGTCGGAATACTGGTAAAGGTATAACTGGAACAAGAGGCAAGTTTTACTGGACTATGCAGTTGCATATTCCAAGCAAACTTAACCACCAGTCCGACAGGGGTTGCCAGTTAAAACACAAAAGGCAAAAAGTGCAACACGCCAGATAAACGGCAAAAAAGCCTGAAATCGGGCGATGTTTTCAGCCTACTCATTACGCCCAAAAACCTGCGAAAAACCACCAATCAGATCTGGGCTAAATACAGGAACGGTAATCAACATTTTGACCAATACTGGTCAACCTACCTAAATGGAAAACCACTTGCTCGCTTCAGCGCAATACTAGGTGCGTACCGTTAGTTATACTTGCTGAGTAACAACAATAGGGTGTATCACCATGCCATACTGTCACACTGCATTTCACACGGTACTGCCAGAGCAGGTTGAAACGCTGCTATCGGCGTTGACACAAGAGCATTTTGTCGGAGGGCGCGCAGCTTATCGCCTAATGGATGGCAGTTATGCCATTGATGCAGGCGAAAATGACATTCGTGCCATTTATGATGAAAAGATCGCTGCCATAAAATTCCTCTGTCGCTATCAACGTGACATGCCGTTTTACGACAAGAAGCTTCAGTCTTTTGCGGCTAAGCATGGCTTACATTCAATCACTGCCTATGGGAGCTAGTATTGTGACCAATAAGCTTGACGTATTGGCGTTATCTGAAGAAGTGGCGCGGGATAGCCAATCTGGGAAGTTAAGCCGTAATTTGTTGGCTAAAGGGCAGACGCTATACGGCAAAGCGCCAGATTTTCCTGAACATCTTGTTCGAACCACGCCCGATGGTAAAAAGTCACTTGGCCATTGGCATAATGATGAGTTTGTTGAAACCGCTTGCCTGCTACAGTAACAAAAAAGCCCCACCAACACAGAGTGACTGGTGAGGGCGAGGCTTTGGATTCAAAGCAAACCTAAAAACCGTCCAGCTTCACCGAAGCCTAGCTGGACGGATACTCCTGCCAAATTTCAGCTTTTGCTGACAACCGGAGATTGATCAAATCTCAAACAAAATCCGGTTGTTTTTATTCAGCTCTATCGTGCGAACGGTATGAATGAGCCAGTATTAGAAAGACACAGTCAATTAAGTTTCAAATTAAAGGCGCGAGATTTAACTTCGTCTGCGAACAGATCAAAATTAAACTTATCAATAACGCCTACTTCATTGATTTTTTCTGAAGTTTGAATTACCAATATACCTCCTTCCTTCATTTCTTTGTAGCTAATGGACTCTACATCAGAAAATCTGATTAAATACTTATATCTCAATCCCTTGACTGTAATTTCTTCACCTTTCCCATCAAATGCCACTGTAACATCATCAGATTTACCGACAAATTGAAGTGCATAAGTCGAACCATACGAGTATGACCTGCTATAGGTTAGTTTATCCACATGCTCCTCCCCGCAGGCCACTAGAACCATTATGAAAGCATACAATACTAAACTCTTAGTTTTTATCAAAACTACCTCCCATATCATAGAATAAAAAATAAGGTGTTTTGCTATTACCGTATGATTGCCCAGTTGCCCGTAGTACATGTGTAGCAAATGAACCGCACATACGACTTCGGCCCCTGTAAGGAGTCGAATTCCAATTAGATATGGCGCTCACTCCATTTTGATACTGTTCTTTAGTCAAGCCAAATGAACGTGACGCAAATTGACCACCTTGCTTCCCCGGATCTGCCCCAGTTGCCTGCCAAGATTTAAATCTTGAATAATAGCTCTCTTCATCTGACAGTGCTCCCTCTAAAGGAGCGTCAAGAATAAAGTCATTTTCAGACGCGCCGTATTTCGGCCAAAAGCCTTTGGCGAACTCCCCATTCGGCCCTCTAAAAATAACGAATGCGTGTCCAATCAAATCTGTTTTCTTGTCTAGGTGAGCAACCAATGTGATAGAGTATTCAGACTCTTTCGCTTTAGATGCCTCCGCCGAATCCACTTGGTCATTGAGTCTGTTGATTTTTAAATTAGTCTCACTAGTATTTGTTACGGACTCTTCACTGGATATATTATTTTCGGCAGACATTGTCGTCTTATTCTGCTGCCCTTCAATATCTACCGTACCACCACCTGAAACATTAGCCTTTAATGACGCCACATTATGCTCAGTGCCATTTGCCATCGTCAGCGTCAAAGTGCCACCAGAATTGGAGAGCGTATCTCCGTTCCCATTGGTGATAGTAAAGTCTTCACCCGGTGATGAAACTTCACCCTTACTTGTTGGTGCGGTGGAGCTGCAAGTTAACCGACTGCTACAATTCTCTACAGCAATATACCCAGTCGGATCTGTTCCCGCCAACGGGTTATTCATAATGTAGGAATAAGGGTTCAGACTCTGCGAGTTTGACGGACTCTGTATAAACGGGTCAACACTCAAAAACCTGCCGAGGTTGTAATCATACGCCCGACCGTTCATATGGATTAGCTCTGCTTCATCCAGATGACGGTGGTCGGTAAAGCCGCGTCGGGTGATACCGGCATTGCTGATACCGGCGATGTCGGTAAAGTTTATCTGCCGCGGCCGGTGAGCAGGCTCCATTAACGCACCGCTGATGGCGCGTGGCTTACCAAAGGCGTCGTAATGGCGCCGCCCGGTAACCTGGCCATTATGGTCGGTAAAGGTAATGCTGCTGCCCAAACGGTCTTTATGGCTGTAGGCAATACGATGGCCATCTTCGCTGTTATGGCTAACTATGGCTACCTCATCCAGATACACCTTCCAGCTGCCGTCACTGCTTTGCTCGTAGGCTTTGTCTATCTCGTAAGTGGTTAAACCATCACGAACTTCTTTTAGCCGCTCTAAGTTAGCACCATAGGTAAAGCTGAACGTACTGCTGCCGCGGCTTATCTGTGTCGGCTGTTTAAAGCTGTTGTAGCTGATGGTTAAACCATCACCGCTTATCAGGTTGCCTTCATTGTCGTAACTGAAGTTAACCGTGCTGCCATCAGTTTTAGTGACACGGCGTACCGCATTGGCACCGGCATTACCACCGAGGTTTTTCGCCCGGTTACCGTACTGATAGTTATTGCCATAGTCTGACTTACTCAGCAGGTTACCCACAGCATCATAAGTAAAGGAAACTGCTGCCGACACACCGGCGGCGCTGGTGGTTTGGCTTTCCAACCGGTGCAGGTTGTCGTAGATATAGCTTTCGTTTACGCCGGTGGCGCCGTTGCTGTACCCGCGCAAATTACCAAAGTTATCGTAGTTGGTGTAGTTAAGCTCATGTACCGCTACACCACCAACCCTGGCTTCCAGGCTTTGTACCCAGCCGGTAGCGCTGTCGTAGTGGCGATACTCGGTGACACCGTTACCCAAATTGGCCTGGGTAATGTTGCCAAAGGCATCCTGCGCGATATGCTGCCGATACACATAACCACTGGCCGCGTTTTTCTCCCACTCGACATAGCCGAAGTCGTTGTACTCGTACGCCAGCTTCAGGCCGTTAGGGTAGCTACGGCTTAGCAGCTGGCCACTTTGGCTGTGGTACTGGTAGTGCTGGCTAAACTGCTCGCCGTCTATCTGTACCGTGTTGCTGGTTAGCCTGCTGAAGGCATCATAACCAAAGCTGCGCACTACACCGGCGCTGCTTTCGCTTGCCGGTAAGCCTTTTTTAAT
>NZ_JALAAR010000031.1:0-15511 GCF_036984005.1 Rheinheimera muenzenbergensis | reverse complement strand
ACAGTTGGTGCTGGTGTAGTATCAAAAATCATTGCTTAATTGGCATTGATTAAAAAAGGCCCTGCGGGGCCTTTTTTGTTGTTCTGTATCTTAAATATGCTGCAATAAGATACGGTAAGCTTGTGTTAGTACGCTAAGACAGTATAATGAGCGGCTATTTGAAAACATGGCGTAAGTCAGGTTTACAACCTTGTAGGGGCATAGTTCCAATTGGTAGAACAGCGGTCTCCAAAACCGATGGTTGGGGGTTCGAATCCCTCTGCCCCTGCCAATATTTTTCGGCAGAGCTTTAGCTCTGTCGGTAGTGTGTTGCTATAAGCAAGTCTAGGTGAAGTGAGTCAAAGCATGAACGCAGCAAGTGAAACCCCAAAAAGCGGATTTGACCTGATTAAATGGTTGCTGGTCTTTGTAATTTTGTCACTGGCCGTGGTCGGTAACTATATCTACGAGCTGGGCGCGTTAGAGCGTGCCGTTGCAGTGGTAGTGTTAGTTATTATCGCCGGTGTAGTGGCTGGGCAGACCGAAAAAGGCAGAACCTTTATCAACTTCGCCAAAGAATCACGTACCGAAGTGCGTAAAGTAGTTTGGCCTACCCGGCAGGAAACAATGCAAACTACCTTAGTAGTGTTAGTTGCCACTATTATCATGGGTTTGATCCTGTGGGGCCTGGATGCAATTTTACTGCGCGTAGTATCATTTTTAACAGGATTGGGGATCTAAACCATGGCAGCAAAGATGCGTTGGTATGTGGTGCAGGCCTTCTCTGGCTTCGAGCAACGGGTTGCGACCTCTCTGCGCGAACATATCAAAATTAACCAGATGGAAGACAAGTTCGGTGAGGTTTTAGTACCTACTGAAGAAGTGATTGAAATGCGCGCTGGCCAGAAACGTAAGTCAGAGCGTAAATTCTTCCCAGGTTACGTACTGGTACAAATGGAAATGTGCGAAGAAGCCTGGCACTTGGTTAAAAGCGTACCGCGTGTATTAGGTTTTATCGGTGGCACTTCAGATCGTCCGGCGCCTATTTCTGAAAAAGAAGCCATGACCATACTGAACCGCCTGCAAGACAATGTTGATAAGCCGAAACCGAAGACATTATTTGAAGCTGGTGAAGTGGTGCGCGTAACTGAAGGACCATTTGCTGACTTTAACGGTGTTGTTGAAGAAGTAGACTACGAAAAGAGCCGCGTGAAAGTGTCGGTGTTAATTTTCGGCCGTTCTACGCCAGTCGACCTGGAATTTGCCCAGGTAGAGAAAGCTTAAGATAAAGATTGTAACCGGGCGCTGATTAAAATATAATCTGCGCCCTTTTTAGCATTGGGAAGCCGTTTGAGTAAGTGTCCTCGCACTTACGAGGCTAAGACCCAGAAACAGAGGTGAAACATGGCAAAGAAAGTCACTGCACTTATTAAATTGCAGGTTAAAGCCGGTATGGCTAACCCGTCGCCACCGGTAGGTCCGGCGTTGGGTCAACACGGTGTAAACATCATGGAATTCTGTAAAGGCTTCAATGCCCGTACAGAGAGCCTTGAGAAAGGTATGCCAATCCCAGTAGTAATTACTGTGTACAGCGATCGTTCTTTCACGTTCGAAACCCGTACTCCTCCAGCATCTTTCCTGTTACTGAAAGCAGCTGGCTTAAAAGGTGGTTCAGGTCGTCCTAACACCCAGAAAGTTGGCAAAATCACTGCAGCTCAGGTTGATGAGATCGTTAAGATCAAACAGCCAGATTTAACTGCTGCTGATCATGCTGCTGCGGTGCGTACCATCGAAGGTACTGCTCGTTCTATGGGTTTAGTGGTGGAGGGCTAACAGATGGCTAAATTAACCAAACGCGCTAAGTTAATCCGCTCTAAAGTAGATTCAACCCGCGAATACGACATCAACGAAGCTGTTGCTCTGTTGAAAGAATTAACTGCCGGCAAGTTCGTTGAGAGCGTTGACGTTGCGGTAAACCTGGGTATCGACGCCCGTAAATCAGACCAGAACGTGCGTGGTGCTACTGTACTGCCACACGGTACTGGTCGTACTGTTCGTGTTGCTGTTTTCACTCAGGGTGCAAACGCTGACGCTGCTAAAGCTGCCGGTGCCGACATCGTTGGTATGGAAGACTTAGCTGAACAGGTTAAAAAAGGCGTAATGGATTTTGACGTAGTTATCGCATCACCAGACGCTATGCGCGTTGTTGGTATGTTAGGTCAAATCTTAGGCCCACGTGGTTTAATGCCTAACCCGAAGACTGGTACTGTTACCCCTAACGTAGCAGAAGCAGTTAAAAACGCGAAGGCAGGCCAGGTGCGTTACCGTAACGACAAGAATGGTATCATCCATTCAACTATCGGTAAGATCGATTTCGACGCTGACAAGCTGAAAGAGAACTTAGAAGCACTGCTGGTTGCACTGAAGCGTGCTAAGCCATCAGTAGCTAAAGGCGTTTACATCAAGAAAGTTACCCTTTCTTCTACTCATGGTGCAGGCGTAGCCCTGAACCAGGCGTCTCTGAGCGCAGTAGTTTAAGGTTAAATGCTTTACAGGGTGCAGTGATTATTTTATAATCTTGCGCTCATTTTTTAGGGTAGAAGCCGTGTTTTTTTGAACACCGGCTTCCGTCCAAGACCGTAGGTGTCGCGAATTTCGAAAGAAATAAGTGACTTAAAACTAAAAACCTACGCAGACGGTGCAGGCCCCAGATAGAATTCTATTCGTTCTGGTCTCACCGTAAATCGCGCGCTTTGTGGCAACATAAAGCGATGTGTAGGCAAACGGGCAATAATGCCCGGATGAACCAGGAGTTAAGAGCCCATGGCTATTAAGCTTGAAGACAAAAAAGCACTTGTTGCTGAAGTCCAGGAAGCTGCCAAAGGTGCTTTATCTGCGGTTGTCGCAGACGCTCGTGGTGTCACTGTAGGCAAAATCACTGCGCTGCGTAAGCAAGCGCGTGAAGCCGGTGTATGGATGAAAGTTGTCCGTAACACACTGGTTCGCCGTGCAGTAGAAGGCACCGAGTTTGAGTGTCTGAACGATGTATTCGTAGGCCCGACGTTAATTGCATTCTCTAAAGAGCACCCAGGTGCTGCAGCGCGTATCTTTAAAGATTTCGCGAAAGAGAACAAAGACTTCGAGTTGAAAGGTGCAGCGTTTAATGGCGCCACGGTAAACATTGAAGTGTTAGCATCGTTACCAACTTACGACGAAGCTATTGCACGTTTAATGAGCACCATGAAAGAGGCAGCAGCCGGCAAACTTGTACGTACAATTGCCGCGGTTCGCGACCAAAAACAAGAGCAAGCCGCGTAATTTTACGTTTGGTTTGAAGCAGAGTTTAATCGGGACAAGTCCCCTAATTTAGGAATCTGAGCAATGTCAGTGACTAAAGATCAAATCTTAGATGCTATCGCAGCAATGTCTGTAATGGACGTAGTTGAATTAGTATCTGCAATGGAAGAAAAGTTCGGTGTGTCTGCAGCTGCTGCTGTAGCAGTTGCTGCAGGTCCTGCGGCTGCTGTTGAAGAACAAACTGAATTCAACGTAGTTCTGGCTGGTGTTGGTGCTAACAAAGTTGCTGTTATCAAAGCAGTACGTGGCGCTACCGGTCTGGGCCTGAAAGAAGCGAAAGACTTGGTTGAATCAGCTCCGGCTGCAATCAAAGAAGGCGTTTCTAAAGCCGAAGCTGACGCTCTGAAGAAAGAACTTGAAGAAGCTGGTGCTTCTGTTGAAGTTAAATAATCCGGCTTATCCCGGATTATTAGCCTGAAGTTCAGGCCGGGCTGGTGATGAATTAATCACCGGCCTTTTTGCGCTGTGGGACAATGATTTCCCCACCCCTGTTGATACTATGGCTGGTATCAAAAGCGACCTGTAACGGGTTGTTGGGAAAAAAATCAGCAAGCTGAGGAACCCCATGACTTACTCTTATTCTGAGAAGAAACGTATCCGTAAGGACTTCGGCAAACGTCCGGAAGTATTGGATGTGCCATACCTGCTGTCGATTCAAATTGAGTCTTTCGGCAAATTTATCGAGCCTGATCCGGAAGGAGAATACGGTTTAGAAGCCGCATTCCGCTCTGTATTCCCTATTAAAAGCTATTCAGGCAGTGCGGAATTGCAGTACGTCAGCTACCGCATCGGGGAACCCGTATTTGACGTGAAAGAATGTCAAATTCGCGGTGTTACTTACTCAGCACCATTACGCGTAAAACTGCGCATGGTGTTATTCGATAAAGAAGCACCAGGTACGATCAAAGATATCCGTGAGCAAGAAGTCTATATGGGCGAAATCCCGTTGATGACTGAAAACGGTACCTTTGTTATTAACGGTACTGAGCGAGTTATCGTGTCTCAGTTACACCGTAGCCCGGGCGTATTCTTTGATCACGACCGTGGTAAAACCCACTCGTCAGGCAAGGTATTGTATAACGCCCGCGTTATTCCTTACCGTGGTTCATGGTTAGACTTTGAATTTGACGCTAAAGACGCGCTGTTTGTGCGTATTGACCGTCGTCGTAAATTACCGGCCACTATATTATTGCGTGCGCTGGAGTTTAGCACTGAAGATATTCTGAATACCTTCTTTGAAAATACCCGTTTTGAAATTAAAGACGGCAAACTGTTAATGGAAGTTGTAGCAAACCGCCTGCGCGGTGAGACAGCAGCCTTTGACATTAAAGACAACGATGGCGAAGTGATCGTAGAAGCCGGCCGTCGTATTACTGCACGCCACGTGCGTCAGCTGGAAAAAACCGGTCTGACCCTGATGGAAGTACCACATGAGTACGTTGTAGGCCGTGTGCTGGCCAAGAATTATGCTGACCGTTCAACCGGAGAGATTATTGCCGAGGCGAACGCAGAGCTCACACTGGAGCTGTTGGCAAAACTTTCGAAAGCAGGCTATGACGCTTTCGAAACACTGTATATAAACGATCTTGACCAGGGTGCTTATGTTTCTGAAACCCTGCGTATCGATCCTAGCAGCAACCGGATGGAAGCATTGGTAGAAATCTACCGCATGATGCGCCCGGGCGAACCACCAACAAAAGATGCTGCTGAAACCTTATTTGAAAACCTGTTCTTCTCTGAAGATCGTTATGACTTATCTACCGTAGGCCGGATGAAGTTCAACCGCCGTGTAGGTTTTGACGAAGGGGTTGGCTCAGGCGTGCTGAGCAAAGAAGACATCCTGGCTGTAATGAAGGTGTTAATCGACATCCGTAATGGTAACGGCGAAGTGGACGATATCGACCACTTAGGTAACCGTCGTATCCGTTCTGTTGGCGAAATGGCTGAAAACCAGTTCCGCGTTGGCTTAGTGCGTGTTGAGCGTGCGGTGAAAGAGCGTCTGTCACTGGGTGACTTAGATGCCGTTATGCCACAAGATCTGATCAACGCTAAACCAATTTCAGCGGCAGTAAAAGAGTTCTTCGGCTCAAGCCAGCTGTCACAGTTTATGGATCAAAACAACCCGTTGTCAGAAGTGACGCACAAACGCCGTATTTCTGCGTTAGGCCCGGGTGGTTTAACACGTGAGCGTGCAGGTTTCGAAGTACGTGACGTACACCCGACGCACTATGGCCGGGTATGTCCAATCGAAACGCCTGAAGGTCCGAACATCGGTCTGATCAACTCGCTGTCTATGTTTGCCCAAACTAACGAGTATGGTTTCCTGGAAACACCATACCGTCGTCTGGAAGACGGTGTAGTAACTGACGAAGTTGATTTCCTGTCAGCCATCGAGGAAGGTAACTTTGTTATTGCACAGGCTAACGCTGAACTGAACGCGGAAAACCGTTTATCAGAAGAATTAGTTCCTTGTCGTTACAAGAACGAATTTACTCTGATGCCAGCAGACAAAGTGCAGTATATGGACGTTGCACCACAGCAGATCGTATCGGTAGCTGCGGCGTTAATCCCGTTCCTGGAACACGATGATGCTAACCGGGCACTGATGGGCTCGAACATGCAACGTCAGGCTGTACCAACTCTGCGTGCTGATAAGCCGCTGGTAGGTACCGGTATTGAACGCGTTGTGGCAAAAGACTCAGGTGTTACTGTGGTTGCTAAACGTGGTGGTGTAATCGATTATGTCGATGCCAGCCGTATTGTGATCAAAGTAAATGAAGAAGAGATGGTAGCCGGTGAAGCTGGTATCGACATTTACAACCTGACCAAATACACCCGTTCTAACCAGAACACCTGTATTAACCAGCGTCCATGTGTAAACCATGGTGAGCCAATCGAGCGTGGTGATGTATTAGCTGACGGTCCGTCTACCGACTTAGGTGAGCTGGCGTTAGGCCAAAACTTACGCGTAGCCTTCATGCCGTGGAACGGTTACAACTTCGAAGACTCGATTTTGTTATCTGAGCGTCTGGTGCAGGAAGATCGTTTAACCACGATCCACATTCAGGAATTAAGCTGTATCGCTCGCGATACCAAGCTGGGTGCTGAAGAGATCACCGGTGATATTCCAAACGTCGGTGAATCTGCGCTGTCCAAGCTGGATGAAGCCGGTATCGTTTACATCGGTGCTGAAGTAAAAGGCGGTGACATTCTGGTTGGTAAGGTTACGCCTAAAGGCGAAAGCCAACTGACACCAGAAGAAAAGCTGTTACGTGCTATCTTCGGTGAAAAAGCCTCTGATGTTAAAGACACCTCACTGCGGGTACCAAACTCAGTAACAGGTACTGTTATTGACGTGCAGGTATTTACCCGTGATGGCGTTGAAAAAGACAAGCGCGCGCGTGAAATCGAAGAAATGGAAGTCAAACAGGCGAAGAAAGACCTGAATGAAGAATTCCGTATTCTGGAAGCCGGTATTTTCAGCCGTGCTCGTAACCTGCTGGAGCAAAGCGGTGTAGATCGCGCCAAGCTGGATACCATGAAAGGCGATGCGCTGTTTAACCAAAGCTTAAGCGATGAAGATAAACAGAACGATCTGGAACAATTAGCGGCCCAGTACGAAGAAATTCGCGTTGAATACGATAAGAAGTTCGAAGCCAAACGTCGTAAGATTGTGCAGGGCGATGACCTGGCACCTGGCGTACTGAAGATCGTTAAGGTGTATCTGGCGGTTAAACGTCGTATTCAGCCGGGTGATAAAATGGCCGGCCGTCACGGTAACAAGGGTGTTATTTCAACAATAGTACCTGTTGAAGATATGCCATATGACGAGCATGGTAAGCCGGTTGATATAGTACTGAACCCGCTGGGCGTACCTTCACGGATGAACATCGGTCAGATTTTGGAAACTCACTTAGGCCTTGCTGCCCGTGGTATCGGTGACAAAATTGACGCCATGATCAAAGAGCAGAAAGAAACGGCTGAAATCCGTGACTTCCTGACCAAGGTGTATGCATTGGGTGAATCGCGTCAAGATGTTGATATCGCCAGCTTCACTGATGACGAAGTGCGTCGTTTAGCAGAGAACTTGCGTAAAGGCTTACCTGTTGCCACTCCGGTGTTTGACGGTGCTAAAGAGTCTGAAATCAAGCAGTTGCTTGAGTTGGGTGACTTACCTTCAAGCGGTCAGATCACGCTGTATGATGGACGTACCGGTAATACCTTCGAGCGTAAGGTTACCGTAGGTTACATGTACATGTTAAAACTGAACCACTTGGTTGACGATAAGATGCACGCGCGTTCTACCGGTTCTTACAGCTTAGTAACGCAACAGCCGCTGGGTGGTAAAGCTCAGTTCGGTGGTCAGCGTTTCGGTGAGATGGAAGTGTGGGCACTGGAAGCATACGGCGCAGCATACACGCTGCAGGAAATGCTTACCGTTAAGTCGGACGACGTTAACGGCCGGACCAAGATGTATAAGAACATCGTTGACGGTGACCACAGAATGGAACCTGGCATGCCAGAATCTTTCAACGTATTGATGAAAGAGATCCGTTCGCTCGGTATTAACATCGAATTGGAAGAGGAATAAACCGACCTTGAGTTGGGGGGCAGGCAACTGCCCCATTCCGGTTTACCTCTTACAGGAGAGCTAAGGTGAAAGACTTATTAAAGTTTCTGAAACAACAAACTAAAACCGAAGAGTTTGATGTTATCCGTATCGGTTTATCTTCACCGGACATGATCCGTTCATGGTCCTTTGGTGAAGTTAAGAAGCCAGAAACGATCAACTACCGTACCTTTAAACCCGAGCGTGATGGTTTATTCTGCGCCCGTATTTTTGGCCCGGTAAAAGATTACGAGTGTTTGTGTGGTAAATACAAACGCTTGAAGCACCGTGGTGTGATTTGTGAAAAGTGTGGCGTTGAAGTTACGCTGACTAAAGTACGTCGTGAGCGTATGGGCCACATTGAGCTGGCCAGCCCGACAGCCCACATCTGGTTCTTGAAATCACTGCCAAGCCGTATCGGTTTGCTGCTGGATATGACACTGCGTGATATCGAGCGCGTGCTGTATTTCGAAAGCTATGTTGTGACAGAGCCTGGCATGACGTCGTTAGAGCGCCGTCAGATGCTGACTGAAGAAGAATACTTAGACGTGCTGGAAGAGCATGGCGATGAGTTTGAAGCCAAAATGGGTGCAGAAGCAATTCTGGATATCCTGAAAGGCATTGATCTGGCAACTGAAATCAAGCAAATGCGCGAAGAGCTGCCAACCATCAACTCAGAAACCAAGCGTAAGAAAATCAGCAAGCGTCTGAAACTGATGGAAGCGTTCCACACTTCTGGTAACAAACCAGAGTGGATGATTATGACAGTGCTGCCAGTATTGCCACCGGATTTACGTCCATTGGTACCATTGGACGGCGGTCGTTTTGCAACCTCAGATCTGAACGACTTATACCGTCGCGTGATCAACCGTAACAACCGTCTGAAGCGTCTGTTAGATTTATCTGCACCGGACATTATCGTACGCAACGAAAAGCGTATGTTACAGGAAGCAGTAGATGCGCTGTTAGACAACGGCCGTCGTGGTCGCGCTATCACCGGTTCTAATAAACGCCCACTGAAATCTTTGGCCGATATGATCAAAGGTAAGCAGGGTCGTTTCCGTCAGAACCTGTTGGGTAAACGTGTTGACTACTCAGGCCGTTCGGTAATCACCGTAGGTCCTACACTGCGTTTACATCAGTGTGGTCTGCCAAAGAAAATGGCACTGGAACTGTTCAAACCATTTATTTACGGCAAATTGGAAGCGCGTGGTTTAGCCACTACCATCAAAGCTGCCAAAAAGATGGTAGAGCGTGAAGAAGGCGCAGTATGGGACGTGCTGGATGAAGTCATCCGTGAACATCCGGTATTACTGAACCGTGCACCAACACTGCACCGTCTGGGTATTCAGGCGTTCGAACCGGTACTGATTGAAGGTAAAGCGATTCAATTACACCCGTTAGTGTGTGCGGCTTATAACGCCGACTTCGACGGTGACCAAATGGCGGTACACGTACCGTTAACCATTGAAGCCCAGTTAGAAGCCCGTGCGTTGATGATGTCTACCAACAACGTACTGTCACCTGCTAACGGCGAACCTATTATCGTACCTTCACAGGACGTTGTATTAGGTTTGTACTACATGACGCGTGAAGCGGTAAACGCTAAAGGCGAAGGCATGATGTTCAAAAGTGCGAAAGAAGCTGAAAAAGCATTTCGCGCTGACTGTGCCAGCCTGCACGCTAAAGTAAAAGTGCGCATTACGGAAGTAGAGATTGCTGAAGATGGTACCCGCACTGAAACCACTGCGGTGCGTGATACTACAGTTGGCCGTGCTATTTTGTACTCCATTTTGCCAGAAGGCTTAGCCTTTGATTCAATCAACCTGGCAATGGGCAAGAAGCAGATTTCACGCTTATTAAACGGTGCTTATCGTCGTATCGGTCTGAAAAAGACGGTTATCCTGGCTGACCAGATCATGTATACCGGTTTCCATTACGCTATGTTATCAGGCGTATCGGTTGGTATTAACGATATGGTTATTCCGGCGGCAAAAACTGAAATCATCGACGCAGCAGAAGCTGAAGTGGCTGAAATTCAGGACCAGTTCCAACAAGGTTTGGTTACTGCCGGTGAAAAGTACAACAAAGTTATCGATATCTGGTCAACGGCTAACGAAGTGTTGTCCAAAGCGATGATGGACAACCTGTCAAAAGAAGACGTGGTTGACCGTGACGGTAACACCGTCCAACAGCAATCGTTTAACTCAGTGTATATGATGGCCGACTCCGGCGCCCGGGGTTCACCGGCGCAGATCCGTCAGCTGGCTGCAATGCGTGGTCTGATGGCTAAACCGGATGGTTCGATCATCGAAACGCCTATCACGGCTAACTTCCGTGAAGGCTTAAGCGTATTACAGTACTTCATCTCAACCCACGGTGCGCGTAAAGGTCTTGCCGATACTGCACTGAAGACTGCTAACTCGGGTTATCTGACCCGTCGTCTGGTAGACGTAGCGCAAGATTTAGTAGTGACTGAACACGATTGTGGTTCAGATCAGGGCATTATCATGAAACCGCTGATTGAAGGTGGTGACGTGGTAGAAGGTCTGCGTGAGCGCGTATTGGGTCGTGTGGTTATAGGTGATGTTGTATCACCAACAACCGGTGAAGTATTAGTTGCTGATGGCACTATGCTGGACGAGCAATTATGTGATGCGTTAGAGCAGAACTCTATTGACGAAGTGCACGTACGCTCAGTAATTACCTGTAAAACCGACTTTGGTGTTTGTGCCAAATGTTATGGCCGTGATTTAGCGCGTGGTCACCTGATCAATGCCGGTGAAGCTGTGGGTGTTATCGCCGCACAGTCAATCGGTGAACCAGGTACACAGCTGACGATGCGTACCTTCCACATCGGTGGTGCGGCATCACGGGCATCGGCAGAAAACAGCGTACAGGTTAAAACGGCCGGTACTTTAAAACTGCAAAACGCCAAGTTTGTGCGTAACGCTGATAACAAGATTGTTATTACCTCACGTTCAGCTGAAGTAACGGTGTTTGATGAATTAGGTCGTGAGAAAGAGCGTTATAAACTGCCGTACGGTTCTATCCTGACGACAGATGATAATGCCAAGATCACCGCTGGCCAAATCGTGGCGAACTGGGATCCGCATTCACACCCAATCATCGTAGAGCGCGGTGCTAAGGTAAACCACAGCGATGTGGATGACACTAACACTGAAGTTCAACAGGACGAGCTGACCGGTTTAACCCGGACAGTGGTAAAAGATTTGGCCAAGGCAAACGCCAAAGAGCCAAAACTGATCCTGACCATGGATGACGGCGCACTGCAGGAAATCCGTTTACCAAGCTTTACCACTATCGAAGTAACCGATGGTGCCACGGTGAAAGCCGGTGAAGTATTGGCACGTATTCCACAGGAAAGCTCGAAAACCCGAGACATCACCGGTGGTCTGCCGCGCGTTGCTGACTTGTTCGAAGCGCGTAAGCCAAAAGATCCGGCTATTCTGGCCGAAATCTCTGGTGTGATCAGCTTCGGTAAAGAGACAAAAGGTAAGCGTCGTCTGTTAATCACGCCAGATCAGGGTGATGTACATGAAGAGATGATCCAGAAATGGCGTCAGGTTAATGTGTTCGAAGGTGAGCGCATTGAAAAAGGCGAAGTTATCTCTGAAGGCCCGGAGTCTGCACACGATATCCTGCGTTTACGTGGTGTACACCATGTAGCCAGCTACATTGTGAACGAAGTGCAGGACGTTTACCGTCTGCAGGGCGTTAAAATTAACGATAAGCACATCGAGACGATTATCCGTCAGATGCTGCGTAAGTGTTTAATTACACACCCTGGCGACAGTGAGTTCTTAGAAGGCGAACAGGCTGAAGTAGCGCGTGTTAATATCGCTAACCGTGAACTGGAAGCTGCCGGCAAAATGCCAGCGCAGTACGAGCGTTCATTGTTGGGTATTACCAAGGCGTCACTGTCAACTGACTCGTTTATCTCGGCAGCGTCGTTCCAGGAAACCACCCGCGTTCTGACTGAAGCCGCCGTTGGCGGTAAGATTGACGAACTGCGTGGTCTGAAAGAAAACGTTATTGTTGGCCGCTTGATCCCGGCAGGTACTGGTTTTGCGTATCACCAAAACCGTATCCGTCAGCGTCAGCGTGCCGCAAGCGGTGAAGTCGAACAACCAGCAATGAGTTCAGAAATGGCGGAGCAGGCACTGTCTGATGCGCTGAATATGGATTTATCTGGTAACGACGAGTAAAAGCAGGGTAACAGGGCTGAATGTTGCTTAAATTAGCAGCAATCGGCTTTGTTCCTTGACAGGTCAAAGCTTGACCATTAGAATTCCGCGACCCCAAATTTGGGGTGCGGAATTTTCACGTTTATTGGGTATATATTAACCAGGAGTATTTAATGGCAACAATCAACCAGCTAGTGCGTAAGCCGCGCAGCCAGAAGGTAGCCAAGAGCACCGTTCCGGCGCTTGAAGCTTGCCCGCAGAAGCGTGGTGTTTGTACCCGTGTATACACCACTACACCTAAGAAGCCAAACTCAGCATTACGTAAGGTATGCCGTGTTCGTTTAACTAACGGATTCGAAGTTTCTTCTTACATCGGTGGTGAAGGCCATAACCTGCAAGAGCACAGTGTTGTGCTTATTCGCGGTGGCCGGGTAAAAGACCTGCCAGGTGTGCGTTACCACACCGTACGCGGCACATTAGACTGTGCTGGCGTTAAAGATCGTAAACAAGCCCGTTCTAAGTACGGCGCAAAACGGCCTAAGAAATAACGGTACTCCGTTAGTAAGGCCAAACTAAACAACTTTTTTTCTTTAATGTATTAAAAGTTTTGGAATCACCTGAAGCAATCGGAGTTACGAATGCCAAGAAGACGCGTCATAGGTCAACGTAAAATTCTTCCAGATCCTAAGTTCGGAAGTGAATTACTTGCCAAGTTTGTAAACGTCGTTATGGTCGACGGAAAAAAATCAATCGCTGAATCAATTGTATACGGCGCATTAGAAATCGCAGCAACGAAATCTAAGAAAGTACACTTAGACATTTTCGAAGTGGCACTGGACAACATCCGCCCAACAGTGGAAGTTAAATCACGCCGTGTAGGTGGTTCTACCTATCAGGTACCATGTGAAGTACGTCCGGTACGTCGCAATGCGTTAGCTATGCGTTGGTTAGTTGAAGCAGCCCGTAAACGTGGTGAAAAATCAATGGCTCAACGTCTTGCTGGTGAGATGTTAGATGCTGTTGAAAACAAAGGTTCTGCGGTTAAGAAGCGTGAAGACGTGCACCGTATGGCTGAAGCTAACAAAGCGTTCGCCCATTTCCGTTGGTAAGCTAGTCTTAACAAGAGGATATTATTGTGGCACGTACAACCCCAATAGAACGCTACCGCAACATTGGTATCTGTGCTCACGTAGATGCGGGTAAAACCACAACTACTGAGCGTGTACTGTTTTACACCGGTCTGTCACATAAGATCGGTGAAGTACACGACGGCGCAGCGACCATGGACTGGATGGAGCAGGAACAGGAGCGTGGTATTACTATCACGTCTGCTGCAACTACGACGTTTTGGGCTGGTATGAATGCTCAGTTTGAGCAGCATCGCGTTAATATCATCGATACACCTGGCCACGTTGACTTCACGATTGAGGTTGAACGTTCGCTACGGGTGTTAGATGGTGCAGTGGTTGTGTTGTGTGGGTCCTCAGGAGTTCAACCGCAAACTGAAACGGTTTGGCGTCAAGCCAATAAGTATGAAGTGCCGCGGTTGATCTTCGTCAATAAAATGGACCGCACCGGAGCCAACTTCCTACGCGTTGTTAAACAGGCGCAAACGCGTCTAAACAGTACTATAGTGCCAATTCAGCTGCCGATCGGCGCTGAAGATGATTTCGCAGGTGTAGTCGATCTGATCAAGATGAAAGCCATTAACTGGAATATGGAAGACCAGGGTATGACATTCACTTATGAAGAGATCCCTGCTGATATGGTAGAAGAATGTCAGCTGTGGCGGCAAAATCTTATCGAAGCAGCGGCAGAAGCCAGCGAAGATATGATGGAGCGCTATTTAGAAGGCGACGACTTTACCGAAAGCGAAATCAAAGCGGCGTTGCGGGTATTAACACTGCGCAATGAAGCGGTTTTAGTGTTGTGTGGTTCAGCGTTCAAAAACAAAGGTGTTCAGGCCGTGCTGGATGCGGTAATCGAGTACTTACCTTCTCCTACAGAAGTTAAGGCCATTACTGGTATCAATGAAGACGAGTCTGAAGGCGAGCGTCACTCGAGTGACGATGAACCTTTTGCAGCACTGGCGTTTAAAATTGCCACTGACCCCTTTGTGGGTACGCTAACATTTTTCCGGGTCTATTCCGGTGTCATCAACACTGGTGACACTGTGTACAATCCGGTAAAAATGAAAAAAGAGCGTATTGGTCGTGTCGTGCAAATGCACGCTAACAACCGTCAGGAAATTAAAGAAGTACGTGCCGGCGATATTGCTGCGGGTATCGGTTTTAAAGATGTAACTACAGGTGACACCTTGTGTGACCCTGAGCATGTTATTACTCTGGAGCGAATGGAGTTTCCGGAGCCGGTAATTTCAGTTGCTGTTGAACCGAAAACGAAAGCAGATCAGGAAAAAATGGGTATCGCGCTGGGTAAACTGGCGGCTGAAGATCCATCTTTCCGTGTCCACACCGATGAAGAAACCGGCCAGACTATCATTTCTGGTATGGGTGAGTTACACCTGGACATCATCGTTGATCGTATGCGTCGCGAATTTAAAGTTGAAGCTAACGTGGGTAAACCACAAGTTTCTTATCGCGAAACATTGCGTGCTGCTACTGAGGTCGAAGGTAAATTCGTACGTCAGTCTGGCGGTCGTGGACAATTCGGTCACTGCTGGCTGAAGATTGAGCCGCAGGAAGAAGGTGCCGGTTATGAGTTTGTGAATGCTGTTGTAGGTGGTGTTATTCCAAAAGAATATATTCCAGCTATAGATAAAGGTATTCAGGAGCAAATGAAAAACGGTGTTCTTGCTGGCTATCCGGTAATTGACGTAAAGGTTACTGTGTTTGATGGTTCGTACCACGATGTTGACTCAAACGAAATGGCGTTTAAAATCGCTGCTTCTATGGGCTTCAAGAAAGGTGCACTACAAGCCAAACCGGTCATTCTTGAACCTATCATGAAAGTTGAGGTGGTAACACCGGAAGACTTCATGGGTGATATTGTTGGTGACTTAAACCGTCGTCGCGGTATTATTAACGGTATGGAAGATGCGCCTGGTGGTATCAAAATCGTTGATGCGCACGTTCCGCTGTCAGAAATGTTTGGTTACGCAACCAACATGCGTTCGCTGAGTCAGGGGCGGGCTTCATATTCAATGGAACCATTGAATTATGCCGAAGCTCCTAGCAACGTAACCGAAGCGATTATCGCTGCGCGTAAAGCATATTAATAACTTAGTTTGGCCTGTTACGGCAGGCCGCAATTAAATAAAGAAGGGTCTATCCATGGCTAAGGCTAAATTTGAACGAGTAAAACCGCACGTAAACGTAGGCACCATCGGTCACGTTGA
>NZ_JALAAR010000030.1:0-19720 GCF_036984005.1 Rheinheimera muenzenbergensis | reverse complement strand
TTTCTGTAGTAGTCACTCAACCGATTAAATTTCGTTGCCAAAATCCATCGTAAGTGCCCACTCAGATGATTGATTGCGAATTGTTAAAGAGCGTGCATCAGAGTAAGACTCAATGATGCGAGGTTTTCACCTCAGTCAGACGCTTTCTGCTTTCGCTTGCTGCCGTCTGTGTGGTGCGCATTATAGAGATCGCAGCAATACGATCAAGATCTTTTTTACAGAAATATGATCGACCGCGCACTTTTTGAACAATTCGCTATAAAACGCCTATTTATTGGTTATTAATCAATCAATATTAGTCTCTGCAGCTGTTGTTTTGCGTACTTCATTAAGATCTGCCTGGTGTTGGCGTGGCCGTTTTAGCTCGTGCTGGTAAAGGAAATTGCCTAGTTCATTTAAAAATGGCAGCGCAACTTCGTTTTTCTGGTATTGATCATCATTCAAGATGTCGTTTTCGTTAGCATAAACAACGGCTGTAACAAAAAACTCTACTTGGTTTGCCAGATCCACTATATAAGCACCGTCGATAATATGTCCGTAGGCCCAACCGGTCTTATTAAATATCCTTATATGTTGCGGTATCTGCTGCGCCTTACCGCCAAACAACAAAAACTTAGAGTAGTTAGCCGGGTACTCTGCTGCTTCGTATTGCGGACTAGTACTATCAGGCGGCAACATCGCCATATATCGCAGTACCAAATCGCGATCTTCAGATTTCAAGTTAAAACGTTGCTGCTGGCTGAATAACTGCGGAAAGATAAGCCGCTTTATTACACCATCGAAATCCGCAGCGCTGAAACGATTTTTGTCTGTGAACGCCATTGGCGAGTTTATCAGCTCGTTAGCTTTAATATAGGCTTTACCAAGAGTTGGCTTACTTGTATTCAGATACCGGTTTTTTGTACTACGCGCCGGCAGAGCCAGAATTGACCCTCCTGTTTCGTCGACAAATCTTACCGGATTAAACTGCCGATTTTGCTCTGCAGTCAAAGGTAGGCTAAGGCGGTGGTTAATCACAGTATGGCTCAGTCCTTTAGCTGCCAAACGCTGGTTAATATAATCCTGGCCCAATAATTCATACAGCCGGTTGCTGCCGTCATTATCACTCACCAGTAGTATCTTCTTTATATACTGCGCAATACTGGGTAAGCCAATCGTCGCGGAAGGATCTGTAGTTTGCGCCGTCTGCCAATCAGTCGCAGCGTCTGTCAGCATAATGGTATCAGCGGTTAACCCGGGTAGATTTTGTTCTGTTAACCATTCCAACGCTAATAGTGCAATCGGTAATTTAACTGTACTGGCAGGATAGAAATAACGATCGTTATCAAGACCGAACTGATAGTAAGTTAGCGCAGGATTGTTATCCGCGTCACGATCAACTTGTGTATAAATAATTTGCAAGCGATGTGGCTCTGGCTTAGACAGAACTTTCTTTAACAACGGATATTGCTGCGGAACGCTAGCGAATAAAGGCTGTAACGATTGATATTGTATTTCAGTTGCAGTTTGACTATCAGCAATGACCGACAGACTGGCTAATAGTAAACAAAGCAATACTTTTTGCATGACCGATACCAAGCATTAATCAAAACACCATAGTACGGATTAGATAGTGGAAAAACAAACACGCATAAAAAAGCCGGGCTATGCCCGGCTTTTTAGTTCTTTAGCGCTTACTCAGCTGCAGTTTCTTCAACTGGCAGTGCGTCCACTTCCGGACGATCGACTAACTCGATGTAAGCCATAGGTGCGTTATCACCGGCACGGAAGCCACACTTCAGAATACGAGTGTAACCACCTGGACGCGCGTTGTAACGCGGGCCCAATACGTTGAATAACAAACCTACTACTTCTTTATCACGAGTACGGGCAAAAGCCAGACGGCGGTTTGCAACGCTGTCATTCTTTGCCAGCGTGATCAATGGCTCGATCACACGACGTAACTCTTTAGCTTTTGGCAAAGTCGTTTTGATGATTTCGTGCTTCACCAACGAGCTTGCCATGTTGCGGAACATTGCCGTACGGTGGCTGCTGTTCCTGTTTAATTGACGACCACTCTTGCGATGGCGCATGATCTATTCCTTCTCACTAAACCAGAAACTGGTATCTGATTAGTCTTTATTTACCAGACTCGCTGGCGGCCAGTTCTCCAGGCGCATGCCCAGGGATAAACCGCGTGAAGCCAGCACGTCTTTGATTTCGGTAAGCGACTTTTTACCCAGGTTAGGTGTTTTAAGTAACTCAACCTCGGTACGCTGAACCAGATCACCAATGTACTGAATCTGCTCTGCCTTCAAGCAGTTAGCAGAACGAACTGTTAATTCCAAATCATCGACCGGACGCAACAGAATCGGATCAAACTCCGGCTTCTCTTCACGTTTTTCCGGCTCGCTCTTATCACGCAGTTCAACGAAGAACTCCAGCTGTTCAGCCAGGATGGTGGCAGCGCGACGAATGGCTTCCTCTGGCTCTACAGTGCCGTTGGTTTCCATATCGATGATCAGTTTGTCCAGGTCGGTACGCTGTTCTACCCGCGCAGCTTCAACTGAGTAGGCAATACGCTCTACCGGGCTGAAAGACGCATCCAGTAACAGACGACCAATAGGACGCTCGTCATCATCTGAGGACAAACGCGCTGATGCAGGCACATAACCGCGACCACGTTCAACTTTCAGACGCATACTGAATTCAGTTTCGCCAGTCAGGTTGCAAATAACGTGCTCAGGGTTGGTAATAACCACACCGTCGCCATGCTGGATGTCTCCAGCTGTTACAGGGCCAGCACCTTTCTTCGTTAAAGTCAGCGTGACTTCATCTTTGTCTTCCAGGCGGACGGCAAGGCCTTTCAGGTTCAGTAGGATATCAATGATATCTTCCTGTACACCTTCTTTGGCACTGTACTCGTGCAGCACGCCGTCTATTTCTACTTCAGTCACTGCACAACCAGGCATAGATGACAGAAGAATACGACGTAACGCGTTGCCCAAGGTATGCCCGAAACCGCGCTCAAGTGGTTCCAAAGTAACTTTGGCACGAGTTGGGTTGATTTTTTCGATACCAACTAATCTCGGCTTAAGGAATTCGGTGACAGAACCCTGCATTGTACCCTCTCTTAACAATTAGCTTTACTTAGAGTAAAGCTCGACGATTAACTGTTCGTTGATGTCAGCAGACAAATCTGAACGCTCTGGCAGACGTTTAAAAACACCTTCCAGTTTCGTGTTATCTACTTCGATCCAAGTTGGTTTCTCACGTTGTGCAGCAACTTCAAGCGCAGCACCGATACGGGCTTGCTTTTTGGCTTTCTCACGAACAGAGATCACTTGTTCAGGTAATACTTTGTATGATGGAATGTTTAGCACTTGGCCGTTAATCATAATGGCTTTGTGGCTTACCAGCTGACGTGCTTCTGCGCGCGTGCTGGCCAGACCCATACGGTATACTACGTTGTCTAAGCGTGACTCTAACAACGCCAACAGGTTTTCACCTGTATTACCTTTCAAACGAGCAGCTTCCTTGTAATAGTTACGGAACTGCTTTTCTAATACGCCATACATACGACGTACTTTTTGTTTTTCGCGTAACTGTAAACCGTAGTCTGATAAACGACCGCGACGAGCGCCGTGCTGACCAGGAGCAGTGGTTAAGTTACACTTTGAATCGATTGCTCTTACGCCGCTCTTCAGGAACAGATCTGTACCTTCGCGACGACTGAGTTTGAGCTTAGGGCCCAAATATCTTGCCATCTTCTTTCTCCAATAATCCGTGAAGCGCTGTAATTACACGCGACGTTTTTTAGGTGGACGGCATCCGTTATGCGGGATAGGCGTCACGTCGGTGATATTTGTGATTTTGTAACCAGCGGCGTTCAGAGCACGAATCGCTGATTCGCGGCCTGGGCCTGGGCCATTCACAAACACTTCAAGGTTCTTTACACCATATTCCAGCGCAGCAGTACCGGCGCGCTCTGCAGCTACCTGAGCAGCGAACGGAGTAGATTTACGTGAACCACGGAAACCTGAACCGCCGGCAGTTGCCCAGCACAGTGCATTACCCTGACGATCAGTAATCGTCACGATGGTGTTGTTGAAAGAAGCATGGATATGAGCCATACCGTCAGAAACTTGCTTTTTTACCCGTTTACGAGTACGAACTGGTGCTTTAGCCATGTTGAATCACCTTATTTCTTAATCGCTTTACGTGGGCCCTTACGGGTACGCGCATTAGTTTTAGTGCGCTGACCACGAACCGGCAGACTACGACGGTGGCGCAAGCCACGGTAACAGCCAAGGTCCATTAAACGCTTAATGTTCAATGTGATTTCACGGCGCAAGTCACCTTCAACGGTGTATTTTGCAACTTCGTCACGAAGAGTATCTAACTGAGCGTCGGTTAACGCAGCAATTTTTGTACTTTCTTCGATACCCACTGCAGCTAAAATCGCTTTAGAGCGGGTTTTACCGATACCATAAACATAGGTTAAAGAGATAACCGCATGTTTATTATCGGGGATGTTAATGCCAGCGATACGGGCCACTAACGTTCTCCTTTAATAGAGTTTAATAAAGCCAATTTGAAAAGCCCGTAAGGATACTCAAATGGCGCTTGTTTTGCAAACGATAAAGGGGCTAAACCAATCAGTTCAGCCCACAATATCATTTTGTTCTGCTATCAGCCTTGGCGCTGTTTGTGCTTCGGCTCACTGCAAATTACGCGAACAACGTTATTACGCTTGATCACTTTGCAGTTACGGCAGATCTTCTTAACGGAAGCTCGTACTTTCATAACTTAACTCCGCAAACTATCTTAACGGCTAAAGCCTTTAAGATTTGCCTTTTTAAGCACAGAATCATACTGATGAGACATCAGATGGGTCTGTACCTGTGCCATAAAATCCATAATAACGACGACAATAATCAGTAGTGAAGTACCACCGAAGTAGAACTGTACGTCCCACGCCACCATCATGAACTCAGGAACCAAACAGATAAAGGTTATATACAAGGCACCTGCTAAGGTTAACCGGGTCATCACTTTATCAATGTATTTAGATGTCTGCTCACCAGGACGGATCCCAGGGATAAAGGCACCGGATTTCTTCAAATTATCTGCTGTATCGCGCGGGTTAAATACCAACGCAGTATAGAAGAAGCAGAAGAAAATAATGGCCGCGGAGTATAACATCATATACAACGGTTGTCCCGGAGATAATGTTAACGCTAGTTCCTGTAAGAAATTAGCCACCACGCCTTCACCTGAACCAAACCAACTGGCTATCGTTCCAGGGAACAGAATAATGCTAGAAGCAAAGATCGGTGGTATTACGCCAGCCATATTCACCTTTAACGGTAAATGACTGCTCTGCGCGGCAAACACCTGACGGCCTTGCTGACGCTTAGCATAATTAACCACTATACGACGCTGGCCGCGTTCAAAGAACACCACAAACCAGGTAATCGCTATAACGATCACACCAATAGCAACTAACAGTAAAAAGTGCAAATCGCCTTGACGTGCCTGCTCTATCGTCTGGCCAATGGCCGACGGGAAGCCCGCAACAATACCGGTAAAGATTAGCAACGAAATACCATTACCGATGCCGCGCTCTGTAATTTGCTCTCCCAACCACATTAAAAACATGGTACCGGTAACCAAACTGATTACCGCAGTAAAGTAAAATGCAAAGCCTGGGTTAATGACTAACCCCTGCATCATGTTAGGCAGGCCAGTGGCTATACCAATGGCCTGTAACGTTGCTAACGCTAAGGTACCGTAGCGCGTCATCTGGTTAATTTTACGCTTTCCAGCCTCACCTTCTTTTTTCAGCTCTGCCATGGCGGGGTGAACCACCGTAAGCAGCTGCACAATAATAGAAGCTGAGATGTAGGGCATAATACCCAGCGCAAACACCGAAGCACGCTCAAGTGCGCCACCGCTGAACATGTTAAACATTTCAACGATGGTGCCCTTTTGTTGCTCGAATAACTGAGCCAGCACGGCGGCGTCAATTCCAGGAATTGGCACAAAGGAGCCTAACCGAAAAACGATTATGGCCAAAAGTACAAATAACAGACGGGCTTTCAGCTCGCTGAATCCGCCTTTTGCACTTCTTGAGTCCGAACCTGGTTTAGCCATCGCGTACTATCCTTATTATTCTTCGACTTTACCGCCAGCGGCCTCGATTGCTGCACGCGCGCCTTTAGTTGCACCTAAACCTTTTACGGTTACCGGGCGAGTGATCTCACCAGACAGTACAACTTTAGCGAACTTAACAGTACGAGCAATGATGTTAGCTTCCATCAGGCTAGCCAAATCAACCACATCACCTTTAACCGCAGCCAGTTCGTGCAGGCGTACTTCAGCAGAAACCAGAGACTTCTGTGAAGTGAAACCAAACTTAGGCAAACGCTGTTTCAAAGGCATTTGACCGCCTTCGAAACCTGGACGGACTGAACCACCAGAGCGAGATTTTAAACCTTTGTGACCACGGCCACCGGTTTTACCTAAGCCTGAGCCGATACCACGACCAAGGCGGCGCTTTTCTTTCTTAGCACCAGGTGCCGGAGCAAGAGTATTTAATAACATCTGTTACTCCTCCACTTTAACCATGTAATACACAGCGTTGATCATACCGCGAACTGAAGGTGTATCTTCAACTTCAACAGTATGATTAATACGGCGCAAACCTAAACCCAGTAAAGAAGCCTTGTGCTTCGGTAAACGACCGATGCTTGACTTAATTTGGGTTACTTTAATTGTCTTCTTCGCCATGGCAGATTACCCCAGAATGTCGTCAACGCGTAAACCGCGTTTTGCAGCCACTTGAGCAGGCGACTTAACAGACGCCAGCGCATTAATGGTTGCGCGAACTACGTTGATTGGGTTAGTTGAGCCGTAACACTTAGACAGAATGTTCTGTACACCAGCTACTTCCAGCACGGCGCGCATAGCACCACCGGCGATCAAGCCAGTACCTTCAGCAGCAGGTTGCATGTAAACATTCGAACCTGAGTGCACACCCTTAGTTGGGTGGTGCAAAGTGTTACCATTTAACTCAACCTGCGTCATGTTACGACGTGCTTTTTCCATTGCCTTTTGAATAGCAGCTGGAACTTCGCGCGCTTTACCGTAACCAAAACCAACGCGACCGTTACCGTCACCTACCACAGTCAGGGCAGTGAACGAGAAAATCCGGCCACCTTTAACCACTTTAGACACGCGGTTTACTGCAACAAGCTTCTCTTGCAAATCAGATTGTTGTTTAGCTTCTTCGTTAGCCATGAGCTACTCCTAGAACTGAAGACCGGCTTCACGCGCCGCGTCAGCTAAAGCCTGTACACGACCATGATACTGGAAGCCACTGCGGTCAAAAGCACAAGCAGTAACGCCTTTGGCCACTGCGCGTTCGGCAATCGCTTTACCTACAGCCTTAGCAGCATCTACGTTACCAGTGTACTTCAATGACTCTTTGATCGAGGCTTCTACAGTAGAAGCTGCAGCAATCACTTCAGCATTTGGTGCGATAAGCTGGGCGTAGATGTGACGTGGTGTACGGTGTACAACCAAGCGATTCGCACCTTGTTCGATAATGTTTCTGCGAGTGCGTTTGGCACGGCGCAGACGAGCAAGTTTCTTATCCATCGTCCTACCCTACTTTTTCTTCGCTTCTTTACGACGCACGTTTTCATTTGCATAGCGTACACCCTTGCCTTTGTAAGGCTCTGGTTTACGGTATGCCCGGATGTTAGCGGCAACCTGACCAACTAATTGCTTATCTGCACCTTTAACCACGACTTCAGTCTGGGTTGGTGTTTCGATAGTGATACCGTTTGGTACCTGAAACACTACTGGGTGAGAAAAACCTAAGCTCAGGTTTAATACTTTACCTTCTGCTTTCGCACGGTAACCCACACCAACCAATTCCAGCTTACGGGTAAAGCCTTCGCTTACACCGTTAACCAGGTTATTGATTAATGCACGGGCTGTACCCGCTTGCGCGTAAGCACCGTCAAAGCCTTCACGTGGATTAGTACGCAGAACGTTACCATCAACCACAACTTCAACTGCCGGGTTAACATCTAATGCTAACTCGCCGTTTTTGCCCTTAAACGTCACTACCTGACCATTTTGCGTTACAGTAACGCCGGCTGGTAAAGTGACTGGGGCCTTAGCAACACGAGACATAGATTACTACCTCCGTTACGCTACGTAGCCGATGATTTCGCCACCGATACCAACCTTGCGCGCAGCGCGGTCAGTCATTAGTCCTTTAGATGTTGACACGATGGCCACACCTAAACCGCCCATTACCTTAGGTAATTCGCCGCGTTTCTTATAGATACGCAGACCTGGACGACTAACACGATCGATAGTTTCAATGACAGATTTGCCCTGGAAGTACTTTAAAGTCACTTCCAGTTCTGGTTTTGCTTCACCAGAAACTGCGAAATCAGCGATGTAACCTTCGTCTTTCAATACTTTCGCAATAGACACCTTCAGTTTTGAAGATGGCATCTTAACCGCAACTTTATTAGCCGACTGGCCGTTACGGATGCGAGTAAACATATCCGCTACTGGATCTTGCAAACTCATAGCTCGTTACTCCCGTGATTCTTACCAGCTAGCCTTACGAAGGCCAGGAATTTCACCGCGCATCGCCGCTTCACGGACCTTGATCCGGCTCATGCCGAACTTACGCAGGTAACCATGTGGACGACCAGTTACACGACAACGATTACGTTGACGAGAAGGGCTTGAATCACGCGGCAACGTCTGTAACTTCAGGACGGCTGCCCAACGGTCTTCATCAGAAGTCGCTGGATTGGCAATCGCATCTCTCAGTTCATGACGCTTTGCAGCGAATTTGGCTACCAGTTGTGCACGCTTGAATTCGCGGGCTTTCATTGATTGTTTTGCCATGACCCTACACCTTATTTCTTGAATGGGAAGTTAAACGCGGCAAGTAAAGCACGTCCTTCGTCATCGGTACGCGCGGTAGTCGTAATAGTGATATCTAAACCACGTACTGCGTCTACTTTGTCATAGTCGATTTCTGGGAAAATGATTTGCTCACGTACACCCATGCTGTAGTTACCACGGCCATCGAACGACTTCGGGTTTACACCACGGAAGTCACGGATACGCGGGATAGCAATAGAGACTAAACGCTCTAAGAATTCCCACATACGTTCGCCGCGCAGGGTCACTTTTGCGCCAATAGGGTAGCCTTCACGGATTTTGAAACCAGCGACTGACTTACGCGCCTTAGTAACCAGAGGTTTCTGGCCAGCAATAGCAGTTAAATCTGCTACCGCATTTTCAAGGATCTTTTTGTCAGCTACGGCTTCACCCACACCCATGTTGAGTGTGATTTTAACAATCCGAGGGACTTGCATGACGCTGGTGTAGCCGAACTGCTTAAACAGTTCTGGGACTACTGTGTCTTTGTAAATTTCATGCAGTTTCGCCATCGTATTACTCCAATAGCAATTAAATTACTTCGTTATTCGACTTGAAGAAACGCACTTTCTTGCCATCTTCAAGGCGGAAACCTACACGATCTGCTTTACCCGTTTTAGAGTTAAAGATCGCTACGTTTGAAACATGAATTGAGGCTTCTTTCTCAACGATACCGCCTGGCTGGTTCAGAGCCGGTACAGGCTTCTGATGCTTTTTAACCAAGTTAACGCCGGAAACATAAACACGACCTTCAGCTACTAATACTTTAGTAACTTTACCGCGTTTACCCTTGTCCTTACCGGTAAGAACAACAACCTCGTCATCACGACGGATTTTACTAGCCATGGTGACTCCTTACAGTACTTCTGGTGCCAGAGACACGATCTTCATAAACTTATCGCCACGAAGTTCACGTGTAACAGGCCCGAAAATACGGGTGCCGATCGGTTCCAGCTTGCTGTTTAACAACACTGCTGCATTGCGATCAAAACGGATTAATGACCCGTCTTGACGGCGTACGCCTTTAGCTGTACGCACCACCACTGCATTTAGAACGTCACCTTTTTTAACTTTACCGCGAGGAATTGCTTCCTTAACAGTAACTTTAATGACGTCACCAATTGCAGCATAACGGCGATGCGAACCACCTAAGACCTTAATACACATTACGCTGCGTGCGCCGCTGTTGTCTGCGACTTCCAGCATAGATTGCATCTGGATCATCTTAGTGCTCCGCTATTCTACTAAATAACCCTCACGGGTTACGCTGCTTACAATAATACCCCCTGATAAGAGGGCGCGTGATTATAACAGCACTCTTACCAAAAAGGTAGCTCAAAATAAAAGCGGCTCCATTTGGAGCCGCTTTTTACATCTTAACGAATTAAGATGCTGATTCGACTACTGCTACCAGGGTCCAAGATTTAGTCTTAGACAAAGGACGGCATTCACGAATAGTGACTACATCGCCTTCTTTACACTGATTAGTTTCATCATGTACGTGCAGCTTGGTAGTACGCTTGATGAACTTCCCGTAAATTGGGTGTTTCACCGAACGCTCGATAGCAACAGTAATAGACTTGTCCATTTTGTTGCTGATCACTTTACCTTGCAGTGTACGGATATTAGTTTCGCTCATTACGCACCTGCCTTCTCGGTTAAGATGGTCTTAACGCGCGCGATATCACGACGCACCTGCTTAAATAAATGCGTTTGAGCTAACTGACCGGTAGCCAGTTGCATGCGCAGGTTAAACTGCTCACGTAACAAGCCCAGTAATTCAGCGTTTAACTCTTCAACACTTTTCGCTTTTAATTCGCTGGCTTTCATCACATTACCGTCCGCGTTACAAAGGTTGTCTTAAATGGCAGCTTAGCAGCGGCTAATGCAAATGCATGACGCGCTAACTCTTCAGACACACCGTCCATTTCGTACAGTACTTTGCCAGGTTTGATCTGACATACCCAATACTCAACAGAACCTTTACCACTACCCATACGTACTTCCAGCGGCTTAGCAGTGATTGGCTTGTCTGGGAACACACGGATCCAGATTTTACCAACACGTTTAACAGCCCGCGTCATAGCACGACGTGCAGATTCAATTTGACGTGAAGTCATTTGACCACGTTCTACAGATTTCAGTGCGAAAGTACCGAATGATACTTTGTCGCCAACCAGGGCTAAACCACGGTTACGACCTTTGTGCACTTTACGAAATTTTGTACGTTTTGGTTGCAACATCGCTCAAACCCCTTACTTTGCCTTACGTGCCGGTTTTTTCGGCGCTTTAGGCTGGTTGTTGTTGTTGGCGTTGTTGGTGTTGTTGTTCAATGGCAGAGCACCTAAGATCTCGCCTTTGAAAATCCACACTTTCACACCAATGATACCGTAAGTAGTCAGTGCTTCTGAGGTATTGTAGTCAATGTCGGCACGCAGAGTGTGCAGAGGCACACGGCCTTCACGGTACCACTCAGTACGGGCAATTTCTGCACCGCCTAAACGGCCGCTAACTTCAACTTTAATACCTTTAGCACCGATACGCATGGCGTTTTGTACCGCACGCTTCATCGCGCGACGGAACATAACACGACGCTCTAACTGGCTGCTGATTGAATCAGCAACTAATTTCGCGTCCAGCTCAGGCTTACGGATTTCAGAGATGTTAATCTGCGCAGGTACGCCAGCGATGGCAGCTACTTGCTTGCGGATTTTTTCAACATCTTCACCTTTTTTACCGATGATTACGCCTGGACGCGCAGTGTGAATAGTCACACGGATGCTTTTCGCAGGGCGTTCAATATCGATCCGGCTTACTGACGCGGCTTTCAGTTCTTTTGTCAGGTACTGACGAACTTTAAAGTCACCGTTTAAGAAATCCGGGAAGTCTTTCGTATTCGCGAACCAGGTAGAGCTCCATGGCTTAGTGATACCTAGGCGAATACCATTAGGATGTACTTTCTGTCCCATTTCTATCTCCTAGTTATCAGCTACAACCACAGTGATGTGGCTGGTGCGCTTGACGATACGGTCAGCACGACCTTTGGCACGTGGCTTGATACGCTTCATAGACGGACCTTCATCAATGAAGATGGTCTTTACTTTCAGCGTGTCAATATCCGCACCTTCATTGTGCTCCGCGTTAGCAATGGCTGATAAAAGTACCTTTTTAACTAACTCTGCAGCCTTTTTCGGGCTGTAAGTCAGTACGTTCAGCGCCTTATCAACTGACAATCCACGCACCTGGTCAGCAACCAGACGGGTTTTTTGTGCAGAAGAACGGGCAAATTTGTGTTTAGCTAATGCTTGCATCATTTACCCCTTAGCGCTTCTTGGCCTTTTTGTCGGCTGCATGACCACGGTAGGTACGAGTAGGTGCAAATTCACCTAACTTGTGACCAATCATCTCTTCAGAGACGAACACAGGTACATGTTGACGACCATTATGGACAGCGATGGTCAAACCGATCATATCAGGTATGATCATTGAACGACGGCTCCAAGTCTTAATAGGCTTCTTGTCACCGCTTTCCAACGCTTTCTCTACCTTCTTCAGCAAGTGAAGGTCAATAAATGGACCTTTCTTGAGAGAACGTGGCATGGCAATTCCTCACAAATTATTTATCACGACGACGTACGATAAGTTTATCAGTACGCTTGTTTGAACGAGTTTTGTAACCCTTCGTTGGAACGCCCCATGGAGTAACAGGGTGACGACCACCAGAAGTTTTACCTTCACCACCACCGTGTGGGTGATCAACCGGGTTCATTACCACACCACGTACAGTTGGGCGAATGCCGCGCCAGCGCATAGCACCAGCTTTACCGTATTGACGTAACATATGTTCCGCGTTGCCGATCTCACCGATAGTCGCGCGACAATCTGCTAATACTTTGCGTACTTCACCGCTGCGTAAACGCAGAGTAACGTACTCACCGTCACGAGCCAGGATCTGAACGAATGCGCCAGCTGAACGAGCTAACTGACCACCTTTACCTGGTTTCATTTCGATGTTGTGTACTACCTGACCGACTGGGATATTACGCAGTGGCAGAGTGTTACCGGCTTTGATTGGTGATTCCATACCTGAAATCACTGAATCGCCTGCCTTCAGGCCTTTAGGGGCCAGAATGTAACGACGCTCACCGTCTGCATATAACACCAGTGCGATGTTAGCTGTACGGTTTGGATCGTACTCTAAACGCTCAACTTTGGCTGGAATGCCATCTTTGTTGCGTTTGAAGTCAACTAAACGGTAATGCTGCTTGTGACCACCACCGATATGACGGGTAGTGATACGACCGTTGTTGTTACGACCACCAGATTTTGAATTTTTCTCTAACAAAGGGGCATAAGGCTTGCCTTTGTACAGGTCTGGGTTAACCACTTTTAATACGTGGCGACGACCTGGTGACGTAGGTTTACACTTTACAAGTGCCATTTCCTAACTCCTCTTCTTACTCAGCGCCGCCAACGAAATCGATTTCGCTGCCTTCTTTAAGAGTCACGTAAGCTTTTTTCCAATCGCTACGCTTGCCCATACGCGCACCAGTGCGCTTGGTCTTACCCTTAACGTTAACAGTACGCACACCGACTACTTCAGTTTCGAACAGTTTTTCAACTGCTGCTTTAACATCAGCTTTAGTCGCAGTAGTGGCTACCTTGAAAACGACTGTATTGTGTTTTTCAGCAGACACGGTGCTCTTTTCAGAAACATGTGGTGCCAGAATAACTTTCAGTAAACGTTCTTCGCGGATCATGCTAACAGCTCCTCAAGTTGCTTAACTGCAGCAGCAGTCATTAACACTTTGTCGAATGCGATTAAGCTGACCGGGTCGATACCGTGTACGTCACGCACGTCAACCTTGTACAGGTTACGTGCAGATAAGAACAGGTTCTCATCCACTTCGTTAGTCACGATTAACACGTCTTTTAAATCCATAGACTTTAACTTTGCAGATAAGTCTTTGGTCTTTGGCGTTTCAACGGCGAAATTTTCCACCACGATCAAACGCTCTTGACGTACTAATTCAGACAGGATGCTTTGGATCGCACCACGATACATTTTACGGTTGACTTTCTGGCTGTGATCTTGTGGCTTAGCCGCAAATGTTACACCGCCTCCGCGCCAGATTGGGCTACGAATAGTACCAGCACGTGCACGGCCAGTACCTTTTTGACGCCATGGCTTCTTGCCGCCACCGCGTACTTCAGAACGTGTCAGCTGAGCGCGGGTACCCTGACGGGCGCCGGCAGCATAAGCTACAACGACCTGATGAACCAAAGCTTCATTAAACTCACGTCCAAAGGTAGCTTCGGAAACTTCAAGAACGCCTTGAGCGTCTCGTAATGCTAATTCCATCACTTATCTCCTCAGACGTTAGCTTTTAACAGCTGGTTTAACGATCACGTCACCACCGATAGCGCCAGGTACTGCACCTTTAACTAACAGCAGGTTACGTTCTGCGTCTACACGAACCACTTCCAGCGATTGCACGGTTACGCGCTCAGCACCTAAGTGACCAGCCATTTTTTTACCCTTGAATACTTTACCTGGTGATTGGTTCTGACCAATTGAACCAGGGGCACGGTGTGATAAAGAGTTACCGTGAGTAGCATCCTGAGTACGGAAATTCCAGCGCTTAACAGCACCAGCAAAACCTTTACCTTTTGATGTACCAGCTACATCTACTTTCTTCGTTTCTGCGAAGATTTCAACCGTAATCTCGCTGCCAACAGTGATGTCAGCACCTTCGTTATCTGCCAGGCGGAATTCCCACAGACCACGACCCGCTTCAACGCCAACTTTAGCGAAGTGACCTGCGTCAGGCTTGTTCAGGCGGTTAGCCTTAACAGTGCCGGCAGTCACTTGCAGTGCGCTGTAACCGTTAGTTTCTGCAGTTTTTACTGCAGTTACACGGTTTGGTGTCGCTTCGATTACGGTTACTGGAATTGAAACGCCATCTTCAGTGAAGATGCGGGTCATTCCCACTTTACGACCGATAAGACCGATAGCCATTTCCTAAACCTCTCTATAAACCTGTCTGATTAGCCCAGGCTGATTTGAACGTCAACACCAGCAGGCAGATCTAAACGCATCAGAGCATCAACCGTTTTTTCAGTTGGCTCAACGATGTCGATTAAACGCTTGTGGGTACGGATTTCGTACTGATCACGCGCATCTTTGTTTACGTGAGGAGAAATCAATACAGTGAAACGTTCCTGGCGAGTAGGAAGTGGAATTGGACCACGAACCTGTGCGCCCGTACGCTTAGCTGTGTCAACGATTTCCATAGTTGACTGATCGATCAAACGGTGATCGAACGCTTTCAGACGGATGCGAATCCTTTGATTACTCATGTATCAAAGCCTCAAAGAGCAAAAAGAGCAAAAATAAACACAAGCTATCCAGCCCAATAAAGGGGGATGCCCATGCACCTAAGTTACGTTTGCTCCCCAATCGGGAGCACTGTAAGCGTTAAATAACTCTAAAGTTTATCTAACGAGCCAGTCAGAATTGTATCGACTGGCCGCGCATTATACTGAAAGCAACGTATAACGCAAGCATTGTTTATAATTTATACGGTTTTGCAGTACCTGAACGCCAGTTAAAACTGGCATCAAGGAATCAGGCTAGTTTTTTAAACACCGAACGCTAGTGTTAGCTCCGGATGGCAATCCTGCTGCAATAAACTCTGTTTTAAATACAACCCACCCAGCAGGGCATTTTTCAGCCTGAAACTCGACTATGGCATCTTTTGGTATCACCACATTGGATTTTTGACTTTGTTCAAGTAATTTTTCAAGCTTAGCAATTTTCCTTTCCAAGCATCTAACAGCGCCATCAGTTTTAATTGCAAGTGTGCAGTCTTCTGCAAGCGCAGTTGGTGCAGCACATAGCAACAAAGGGGTAAGTATTGCGAAGCCGAGCCGGGATAAGCCTTTTAGAACTGTCATCGTGAAGCCTCCTTATGAGAAATTATATCTTTACAGTCTGTGATACTTCCTGATTCCCAGACTGTTTATTACTTAGCAATAGTTATTGGCTTGCCCTTTTCTAAACCCGCGACAACTAAGCCATAGTAGATGCCATTGTCGTCATAAATACGTAGAAAGCCGCCGTTGACATATTGCCCTAAGTTTTCTTTATTACTTAACTCATCGATCAATGACCTGATATCGTTAAGATTTTCAGATGAAATCAGTACACCACATAAAGACGTTGCACAGCCGACAGGTACACTGGTAACACCCTGCTTGTTCGACAACAGGTTATTGACGACATTGTCTAAATTGACTTCAGTTTCATAACTTAAGTAATTCTTTTCACCAGAAAATCGTAACGACTCTATGAAATTATTCACCTGATCATGGTTCAGCTGCTCTAATGCAGTGGTCTTTAAAACAACTTTTTGGCCGTCATCTACGATGATGTTTTGCTCTTTCAACTGATAATTTTCAGCTATAGGGATTCCAGAAGAATCAACTTCGCCGTTTTCGGTTCCTGCAGTAGCTTTATGCTCTTGCGCAGAATCGCTTTCTTTGTCGCCTGGTAGTGGGCCAGGTGTGCTATTTTCTGTTGCAACGATTTCTTTGGTTGGCTTGTCATCTATGCGGTCTAAAACATTAGAATTGTAACTATTCCAAAGTTGCTCTTGTGTTCCGTCAACATCATTGTTTTTGCTGTTTGCTATTAACGCTATAGTTATTATCATCACGATCGTGAGTAGGTATTTTCTCATCCAGCTACCTTTATTTTAGCGGGCACAGTGCCCTTGATTGACACGGCTGCCCACCCGCGCGCTGCCGCTATTAACAAACTGCTACAAGGTAATAATCGCTACCATTGCCGGCTTCATTGACAAACAAAGCTTCAACTGATTGATAACATATTTATTAATAACTACGCAAATGTTTACGGTGAAGTCAAGGCTCCATTAGTATCACAAGCGGAGCCTGTCAGGATGGGAAGGTTTAAAGTATGTCGTTTAGCTCAAAGCCTATACCGAAGCGGGTAACTGAACGGTTATAGTCGATCAGGCTTTCACCATAGCCATTGAAAAACTCAGCGTATAAACGGATATGTTTATTAAAAGGCCGCGAATACGATAAGCGCAGCGCGCCCTTGTTGTCGCTGCGCAAATTGTTACGCAGCATCATACGCCAGGTGGCATCATTCTGTTTATAAGCCGCAGATAACTCAAACCAGCCCATATACTTGGTGATATCGGGGTTATCATCACCATCAGCATCTTGCGGGTTTGCTTTGCGCTGTTCTTTAAAACGGTAATAGGGTTCAAAGTTAATAAAGACGTTACCGATGGATGTCACCCAGCTAAGCTTTAGCCGGTTCCAGCTGCGGGAAAACTCGCCGGCACGACCATTAGATTGGTGTGACAAACTAAGGCTAATAATACGACTGGCAGCTTCATCGACATTGGCATAATGCGGTAGCACTAAAATAAGCTCAGGCTCATAGTTATTCTCGCGAAATGGCGATGAAACATCGCTGTTGTAAGCTTGCCAATAGGCTTGTTGGGTAAAAGCAAAAAACAAATAGCCGTTATCGTTATAGATTTTGCTCCATAACGGTGTTTTCAGGCTAAGTTGAAACTTTGCTTCAACATTGTCTGAAGGGGCGGCGTCACCGTCCCGCACCAATACATCCGCTATACCGTCTACGTAGGTAACCGGCATCAGATAATTACTTTGATGCGGCAGCAAACTAAAGGGTCGGTATGCATCCCATTGCTCGGCTCTCAAACGTTTATCCAGTGCATCTGCAGCGTGTAACTTAAAGCCAACCAGTAAAACTAAACCGAGCAATAGTCGCATAAGCTTGTCCTGTTAAAAATAATCCGGGCTTAGGCTATCAATACCGGCTGTATCTTCGCTTAACACAGCAAACAAACCTTTTGCTTTGGGTAATACCCGGGCAAAGTAATACGCTGCTGTAATGTGCTTGGCGTGTTTAAAGCTATCACTGACTTCAGCGCTATCCAATGCACACAGGTTTTTATACCACATGTAGCCATACAGCACATATGACACGGCCGCTAAATAGTCACAAGCATTCGCACTTTGCGCTCTGAAATCCTGCGCTAGTAATTCGCCAGTAAGTTGCTGTAATTCGTTTATGTACTCAGCCAGTAACACAGAACCTGCTTGCGGAACTTCAGCAATCTCAGCGCTAATTTCATTTAATAAGCTGATAAGTGCATCACCTTTATCTGCAGCCACTTTACGCAGCATAAAATCTGCCGCTTGTATGCCATTAGTGCCTTCATATATTTGTGCGATACGCACATCACGTACTAATTGTTCCATGCCCCACTCTTTAATGTAGCCATGGCCACCGAATACCTGTTGTGCTGTAACGCAGGCATCAAAGCCCTGATCGGTCATAAACGCCTTAGCGATCGGCGTTAACAAATTAGCGCGTTGCGCTGATACCGGGCAGTTATCATACTTAGCTTTATCCAGCAAAGAGGCGACCCAGGTAGCAAAGGTACGGCCGGCTTCATTCATGGCTTTAATGTTCAGTAGCATGCGCCGCACGTCGGCGTGACCAATAATCGGCTCAGCTTTATTGGCATCTTTTTCACTGATCCGGCCCTGCAGGCGTTCTTTCGCATAACTCACAGCATTCTGGTAAGCCCGTTCTGCCGCACCCAGGCCCTGGCTGCCCATCGACAGCCGCTCGTAGTTCATCATGGTAAACATACATGCCAGGCCACGGTTTGGCTCACCAATCAGATAACCTGTTGCATCATCAAAATTCAGTACACAGGTCGCCGAGCCATTAATGCCCATCTTGTGCTCTATTGAACCTACCGTCACTTTATTGCGCTCGCCAGGCTCAGCATTATCAGCAGGTAAATACTTCGGTACCAAGAATAATGAAATACCACGACTACCTGCCGGCGCATCTGGCAATTTCGCCAATACTAAATGAATAATGTTGCTTGTCAGATCATGTTCACCGGCGGTGATAAAGATTTTGCTGCCACTAATTGCATAGCTGTCATCAGTGTTCGGTTTTGCTGTGGTACGCATTATGCCAAGATCTGAGCCGGCATGCGCTTCGGTCAGACACATGGTGCCGCTCCACTCACCGCTATACATCTTCGGCAAATACAGGGCTTTGGTTGCGTCATCAGCATGTTGTAATAGCGCGACACAGGCTCCAGCAGTTAGACCAGGGTAAAGTGAGAATGCAATATCGGCACTACAAAGCATTTCATCTACCATCATCGACAGCGCTTTTGGCATGCCCATACCACCGTATTCTGCATCACCGCTAAGACCAGTCCAGCCGCCTTCTGCCAGGCTTTGGTAGGCAGTGTAGTAATGCTCGGGTAGCGAAACGGTTCCGTCTTGCAGTTGGGCACCGCGCTTATCTGCGGCCGCAGCATAAGGAGCTATTTGTTGTTCACAGATCTTTGCTGCTTCTTCCAGGATGGCCCTGGCAGTATCGATTTCAAGCTGCTCTGACAGCTGCGGCTGTTGCTGCCAATACCGATCTAGTTGCCAAACGCTGAAGAGGTTAAAATAAATATCGTTAAGTGGTGCCTGGTACTGACTCATAATCTCTGCCTCTTTAACTGGACGGATGAGTTAGAGCATGGCACAGCTTGCAAATTCAAACAAGTGTTTGAATGGCAGCAGTACAAACTTCAGGCAATAAAAAAGGCCCCGCAGGGCCTTTTTTAATCAATGCCAATTAAGCAATGATTTTTGATACTACACCAGCACCAACTGT
>NZ_JALAAR010000002.1:310751-420523 GCF_036984005.1 Rheinheimera muenzenbergensis | reverse complement strand
AAAACCCCGCTCGACTTGCATGTGTTAGGCCTGCCGCCAGCGTTCAATCTGAGCCATGATCAAACTCTTCAATTAAAGTTTTTTGTCACCGAAGTGACGCTCAGTCTTACTGACTTAAAACATTTCTGTAGTAGTCACTCAACCGATTAAATTTCGTTGCCAAAATCCATCGTAAGTGCCCACTCAGATGATTGATTGCTAATTGTTAAAGAGCGTGCTTCGCTTAGAAGCGGGAGGCGTATGTTACACTTCCCAGTTTTTAAGTCAAGCGTGAGGAGAATTCTATTTTCTAAAACACTCATCACACCGGACTTTTTATCTCGTTTCACCGTGTTTACCACCACCGTGAAGCGAGGGCGCCATTTTAGTGATTTAAACTTTCGTGTCAAGCGTCTTTTTAAAAGATTTTTGCAACTCAGTTTTCATCACCCGAAGCCTGCTAAGTGCAGCGCCCCGTGGCATGGCGCGCATTATAGGGCGTTTTTAAACAGGCGCAAGCGGTTATTTAAGAAAACTTGTGTTTTTAAGATCGTTAGCAGAAAAATTGCACAAAGCGCTATAAAAGCGAGCAAAACATGCTAATTTTCAGCTGTTCGAATAGCTACAGCAGCTTTAAGGCGGTTTTTGCCATAGCTAAAAGCTTTGATAAACACACTATGTTCAACCGGAATATACTGCCGTTCAGTTGCAGACAACCAAGGGATGTCGTCAGTATCGGGATCGTTAATATAGACAAAGTGCTCATCCACCGCACAAACCACCACCCAATGTGGAGCTTTGCTTTTATCAAACTGCCAGGTGCTGATTAGCGCAAGCAATAAAGCTCCATCCTGCAGAATCTGTTTAATCTTACTAATACCAGGTTCTGCGCGATGTAGTACTATGCCACTTTGCTCCACTTTATAGCGGTACGAATCGTGTACCCGCTGCAAAATGGCCTTTTTTACCTCACTGCGTACTGAGTCAGTAAACAGCGGTCCTTCTTTATTAAGGTAGATTTCGACCGCAAACCCCCTGCTATGCGCAGCCAGTGCTAAGCCCCTAGGGCCACAGCCGCCATGGCCAGATGTCATAAAGATAGTAGTGGCCTCGCGCCAGATATCAATTTCCAGTGATACCGGGTCATATTTACCTGGCTCAAAGTAATTAAACGCCATTAACAGGCAAGCGGGCCCACAGGTAAAAGGGGTGGTTTGTGCTATATAAGGTACTTGCCGCTGTACTGAGTCGGTATCAAACTGGATGATCTGTTTCTGCATACAGATAGCATCAGAATGATCTTCGTAAAAGTCGTGTTTAACGGCAAATTCATGATAATTAAGTTTCTGATATAAACGGATAGCTGCGGCATTATCGTAACGCACTTCCAGGCGCAGCAAAACACAACGTCGCTTAGCCGCGACTTGTTCAGCATGTTGCAGCATAAATTCTGCTATACCCTGTTTGCGGCAAGCGGGATCTACCGCCAGAGAATACAGCCGCGCCAGGCTGGTGCCTCGCCTATATATAAGTAGAAAGTATCCAACCACCTGTTCAGCCCGCTCGACCAACAGCAAGTCGCTGCGTTTTTCGGTGATAAATCGCTTAAAGCTGCGCATGCTAATGCGATCCGCAGTAAAACATTTCTGTTCTAATGCCACTAAGTTCGCCGTATCAGACAAACTGGCATTTCGGATCGATAACATAGCGGGGACTGCGGTTAATGCCATAACTACACTCTTTATTGCCTTTAGCAGATTTTTAACTAAGTTTAGGATAACAACAGCTAAACAAATGAAAAGCCAACAAGAAATTTAAATGTTGTAGTGCAGATTTCTTCGCTGTCTTTTTTTGTCACACCACGACATGCTTTAATAAAACTATAGGAGTGGCAATGGCCAAACTTATTATCGTCGTCGACAAAGCTCAGGACTGGGCACCTTTTCATCAGTATGATGGCGTAATGACATTACCGGCCTATCTAAAATGGTCGGCCAAAAATAAACAACGTACCCGGGTAATTAACCTATGCCGCCAGGCGCAATATCTCGGCAGTGGCTATTACTGCTCTTTGCTGGCAGAAGCGCGCGGCCACCATGTAGTGCCCTCTGTCCGAGCCTTTAATAAATTTAACCGCCATGAAATTGCTGATATAGCGGAAGAAATTCCCGGTACCATCTTAAATCAACTCAACAAAGCCTTAGTCGATGAATCCAGCACACAGCTTGTTTTTAATATTTACTTTGGTGAAACCGAACATAAAGCACTGAAAAAAGTCGCCAGCTATCTATTTGAAGCCTTTCCGGTACCAATACTGCGTGTTGAATTACAAAAAAAAGCCAGCTGGCAGGTGAAAACGTTAAAAATTGGCAGCGTACATAAATTAGACGAACAAGAGCAGAGCTTGTTTGGCAATACATTAGAGCGTTACAGCCACAAGATCTGGCGGGTAGAACCGACTAACCGCAAATATAAGTACGATTTAGCTGTATTGGTAGATCCAAAAGAAAAGTTTCCCCCTTGCACACCCAAATCATTAGAGCTGTTTAGCAAAGCGGCCAGAAAAGCCGCCATGGACACCGAGCAGATTGGCGCCAAAGACATTCACCGGTTGGCAGAATTCGATGGTTTGTTTATTCGCGAAACGACCGGAGTAAACCATCATACTTTTCATATGGCATTAAAGGCCGAGCGCGAAGGCCTGGCTGTGATTGACGACCCTAACTCGATATTGCGCTGCGGTAATAAAGTGTACCTGCAAACCCTGTTTGAACAACACAAGGTACCGATGCCGGATGGCATTATGTTATTTAAACAAGATGAAGATAACCTGGAGCGTGCTGCCGATACGCTCGGCTTACCATTGGTACTGAAAATTCCTGATGGCAGCTTTTCCCGCGGCGTAGTGAAAGTGAAAACCCTGACCGAGCTGCGCTCACAACTGAGTGCTCTGTTTGAGCAAAGCGCGATTATTCTGGCACAGCGCTATACCTTTACTGAATATGATTGGCGTATAGGTGTGCTAAACGGTATGGCTATTTTTGCCTGTAAGTATTTTATGGCGCGCAATCACTGGCAAATTTATAAGCATGGCAAGGCAAAAACTGAAAGTGGTGGTTTTAGCACCTGTGCTATTGCAGAAGTGCCGGCACATGTACTGGATGCTGCTATCCGCGCCTGCACCCCTATCGGTGACAGCTTGTATGGTGTAGACATTAAACAAGACGGCGAAAAGGTTTACGTTATCGAAGTTAATGACAACCCGAATATTGATGATGGCGTAGAGGATTTATATCTGGGTAATAAACTGTATGACATGCTGGTAGAAGACTTTATCCGTCGTATCGAACTAAAACGGTAAGTCTGGGGGGACACAAAAATGTCCGGAACATTTTTGGACAGCTTTCGCTGGCCTGCGCAGCAGGTTTTTATCAGGGATGATAAAAACAAAAAAACCGGCCTGGGCCGGTTGATTTGGTGCAGATGGAGAGACTCGAACTCTCACGCCTTGTGGGCACAAACACCTGAAGCTTGCGTGTCTACCAATTCCACCACATCTGCGTTATGTCTTCGCTACCGCGTTAACATGGCGTGCAGTATAGCGACTTTAAAAAAGCAGTCAACTAGCAAACTGCACATTTTCATCCGTTTTGCATCGTTCGGGCAAATACTAAGCAAGATGCTTAGTATTTCGCCTTTTTCAGTAAGCCAATCTCTTCTAAACGCTGCATTAAGTAGTCGTTAGAGTTAATCGGCTCAGGATAACGATTGGGTCTTTCAGCGCTAATACACGTTTCCAGCGTCTTTATTACGTAATCCGGGTTCGGGTGCATAAAGAACGGAATTGAATAGCGAGGCTCACCCGCAGCAGCACCAGCCGGATTAACCACCCGGTGCGTCGTCGATGGCAATACATGATTAGTTAGCCGTTGTAACATATCACCGATATTCACCACTATAGTCCCCTCAATAGTGGTGACCGGCAGCCAGCTGCCATCGCGGCGCAAAATCTCCAGGCCTGCTTCATTTGAACCCACCAGCAGAGTGATAAGGTTTATATCTTCATGCTGACCAGCGCGGATAGACTGGGTGCTGGTATCTTTAATCGGCGGATAATGAATCGGCCGTAATATAGAGTTACCGTAATTGACTTTGTCGGCAAAGTAACTTTGCTCCTGGCCTAAGAACAACGCCAGAGCTTCTAACACTGTATTACCCAGTTTCTCCAGTTCGCTATACAGAGCATAGGTTGCCAGCTTAAAACCCTCTACCTCAGTTGGCCAAACATTAGGATACAAACTGGGATGCGGTGCAGGGCCTGTAAGTTCACGACCAACATGCCAGAACTCTTTTAAATCCGGATGATTAGAGTCTTTAGCTTTTTCTACGCCAACAGCGGTATAACCGCGCGCACCGCCCTGCCCTGGCTTGTGGTACTTAGCTTTAACTTCATTGGGTAAAGCAAAAAACTGTTTAATTGCTGTGTAAGTATTTGCTACCACTTCATCCGGAATACCATGGCCGCTAATGCCGCAGAATCCAAACTCAGTGTAGGCCTTGCCAATTTCGGCAACAAAGTTATCTTTGTCGGTGGCAAACCGTCTTATATCTAACGTTGGAACTTGCTGTGTCATATAAAAGACCTGTTTTTTAGCCTAAAGAAAAAAAGAACCCTGCAATAGCAGCGCTCATCAAGTTAGCTAATGTTGCAGCAAGCAAGGCTTTTAAACCCAGCTCGGCAATATCAGCCCGGCGACTTGGCGCCATACCACCCAAGCCACCTAATAAAATAGCAATGGAAGAGAAGTTAGCAAAACCACACAGCGCGATAGTCACTATCACCTGAGTATGAGCGCTTAACTGCTCTTTCACCTGCACAAAGTCGAGGTATGCGACAAACTCATTAATAACCAGCTTCTGACCAATAAAACTACCCGCCAGACGGGCTTCGTCCCAGGACACACCCAAAATAAAGGCCAGTGGCTGGAACACATAACCGAAAATGACCTGTAGTGTTAAGCCTTCAACGCCAAACCAGCCGGCAATACCGCCAATAGCACCGTTAACCAACGCGATTAAACCAACAAAGGCCAACAGCATGGCGCCAACATTTAATGCCAGTTGCATACCACTGGATGCCCCGGCTGCAGCAGCATCAATCAGGTTGGTATGCTGAGTATCGGCCTTGATCTCGTTTAACTCATTCTTTGGCTGTTCTGTTTCCGGCAGTATCAATTTGGCCATTAAAAAGCCGCCGGGGGCAGCCATAAAACTGGCCGCAATCAGGTATTTCAACTCAATACCTAAGCCAGCATAGCCTGCCAGTACTGAACCTGCTACTGATGCCAGGCCACCCACCATAACAGCAAATAATTCAGAGCGGGTCATCGTTGGAATAAAGGGCCGCACTATTAACGGCGCTTCGGTCTGGCCAACAAAGATATTGGCTGCCGCCGACATAGATTCAGGCCGGCTGGTGCCGAGTAATTTTTGCAAGCCGCCGCCAATAATGCGGATGATCCAGGTCATCACGCCTATGTGGTACAGCACGGCAATTAATGACGAGAAGAAAATAATAATCGTCAGTACATGAATGGCAAAAATAAAACCCTGCGATTTACGGCCAATATCACCAAACAGGAACTCAATACCGGAGGTGGCATAACTGATAATGTCAGCGACAAAGGTAGAAATGCTGTACAACACTTCCTGACCTACAGGCACATAAAGTACAAAAGCGCCGATCGCTAATTGAATGGCAAAAGCGCCGCCTACGGTACGCCAATTTATCCGGCTGCGATTGGCTGAAGCAACATAAGCCACCAGTAACAGGGCAAAAATGCCCACTAATCCCATCATACTTAGTTCCCTGATTGTTATTATTCTGCCAGTAGTTGGCGAATTTTTGCTTTTATTATATCGATAGCAATCTGATTTTTACCGCCACGGGTAACCACCAGATCAGCATATTGTTTAGAAGGCGCAATAAACTCGAAAAACGCTGGTCTAACCGAGTTTTCATACTGCTCTGTTACTGAAGTTAAACTACGCCCCCGGTCTTCTAAATCGCGCTTAATACGCCGTAACAAACATACATCAAGCGGCGTATCCATAAATACCGTAATATCAAACTGCTCGCGCAACTGTTCATCAGTCAGCAGTAAAATGCCTTCTACCAATATCACTTTGGCCGGTTGCACCCTAATGGTTTCGTCAGTACGGGTATGGTTTTTATAGCTGTACTGCGGCATTTGAATGGCTTTACCGCTACGCAGTGCGCGCAAATGTGCGGCCAATAGTTCATGCTCAAACGCAGCAGGATGGTCGTAGTTTGTTAAAGTACGCTGCTCAAACGATAAATGGCTCTGATCACGGTAATACGCATCTTCGGATAAAATAGCAATACGTTCACCGCCCAATTCAGCTACCAGCTCCTGGTATACCGTTGAGGCGAAAAGGCTTTTACCTGATGCCGAAGCACCAGCAATAGCGATAATAGTGTTTTTTCCCACGGAGTAATTCACTTTGGCAAAATTAGCCGGTAATTATCGCTAAAAACCGGGTATTAAGAAATAAAAAAATGCCCGCATTAAGCGGGCATTTTAATTACGTTTTAACTAAAAACATTAGAAGCGGTATTCAACACCAATTTTCATGCTCCAGTAAGACGGGTTAGCAACACGCGCCTGCGGATTAGAACTGGTGAATTCATTAAACTCATACTGACCATTTGCGTTAACAGTTGCATCAACTACGGATACAGTTTGCGGGAAACCGGCTTCGTACATTACGCCCCAGTCATCGTTCAGTAAGTTGGTTAAGTTATCAATTACAAAGAATGCTTTAGCTTTGTGTCCTTGTACGAAGCCAGGCAAATCCTGAGTGATACGTAAGTCAAACTTAGTCCACCAGTCAGAATAATCTGCGTTACGTTCAACAATTTGACCACGCGGTAGACCTTCAGCATCAACAAATGTAAAGAATGCATCTTGATTAAACGGTACACCGTCGTCATTTGCACCCCAAACTACGTTTGGATCATCAGCACCAGTTGGTACATACAGTAACTGGCGATCAGAAGAGGTATCACCTGCAATATTACCCCCAAAGGTGTAGCTATAAGGGCGGCCTTTGTTGTGCGAACCTAGCAAAGCAATGGTCGTTTCATAACCATCTACAAACTCGTGCTTATAAGTAGCACGGAAGGTGAAACGGTGCGGCGTTTCATAGTTAGAAGTTGCAGGACGCGGATCATTTAAATCAGAGCGGGCATAGTTACCAAAGTTAGAACCTGCTACCGAACTACCCATAGGGTTTGAGTCTTCTGCATCAATATAAGCGTAGGCCAACTGCATTTTCAGACCATTATCGAAATCCTTCGATACAGAGGTACTGAAAGATAACGTTTTAGCATCTTCAGATGCGTTAGTTAGTAAGTATTCACCACTGCGACCACCTACACGCTCATATACCGGGCGACCATCGAATAACGTATCAACTTGCTCTAACGCTAAGTCTTTTACAATAGACTGGTTCTGCCCAACTGAATACATCAAATCGGCCATCACAATATAGCCAGATTCAAAGGAGTAAGTACCACCGAAGGCGTATTTCCACTCACTTGGGAGTTTGAAGGATGGGTCTACCGCATTAACGGCACTATCACCTGTAGCGCCAGCTACCTGGTCAAAATACTTCTGTGGAATATCATACAGTGGACGACCAGCACCACTTAACGGTGTATTCAACACGTTAGCAGGTGAACGGTCTTCAATCTGGATTTGTGTAATACCATCGTTTTGGTAGCCGTTTGCTAACCATACGTTAGGATTACCGCCTGAATACAAGCCAATACCGCCGCGCAGCTCTAACTCATCGTTTACGTTCCAGTTAATACCTAAACGTGGTTGAATTAAGCCTTCGCCATCAAAGGTTGCATCATTAGCAAAGCCGTAACGATTTACGAAGTTTTGGTTAACGCGTGGTTTATCACTGCTGCTGTACCAGTCATAACGCAAACCAAAAGTCACAGTCATATCCATATCGTAGATATAGTACTCATCCTGAGCATAAAGCGTATGGTTTTCATAACCGAAGCTCGCGGCTGCGTTAGTAGGGTCATTAGTCCCTGCACCGCTACCGTAGTATATACGTGCTGGTTGACCAGCTTCAAAAGCATCAATGTTATTGAAACGATACTCACCAATGGAATGTTGTACGAACATGTTGAATACATTGTATTCTTCAAATTCATAACCAGCATAAATTAGGTGATCACCAACAGAATAGGTACCAGCAAGTTTTAAAAAGGTTGTGTCGTAGCTAAGTTTATTTGACTGACGTGAGTCATCAACACCTAAGAACACTGTGGCGCCATTAACACGTATTTGCACTTCACCTAAACCACCAGGGCCAATGTTTTGCTGACGATTGTCTAACTCGGAATAACCTGCGCGGACTTCTGTTGAGAAATTATCGGTCCAGTCAGAGAAAAACTGGGCAACATAAGAAGTGAACTCAGCACCCCGGTCATAATAGTGGTCAGAGAATTCATAGGCACCAGAGAACGTATCTGACTCCCGCACCGAACCACCATCGTTATAATTATATGTCAGTGCAGCACGGTGCATATCATTGATATACCAATCCAACTTAACCAGTAGCTTTTCATCTTCAACTGGTGATGAAGTTATTGGTGAACCTACTTCATAGCCATAAACATCGCGGGCAATTTGTGCTATACGGTCGATGTCCGCTTGGTTCAACCCTGAAACTGGAGTACCAACGTTTGCATCCTGCGGACCGCGACTGAAGTTGTCTGCACCTTCGTATTTTTCGTAGGCTGCAAACCAGAATAATTTGTCTTCTACTAAAGCACCACCAACGTTTAAACCGTAGTTCTTTTTATTAAAATCATCACGGTCAATTTTCATACCTTCCAACTCATCACCAACCATATCCTGATTGGTGTAGTCAAAAAATACTGTGCCTTTTAATTCATTGGTACCTGACTTAGTTACAGCATTAATGTTACAGGCAGTAAAACCACCGTATTTAACATCAAAGGGGGCAAACTCTACAGAAACCTGCTCCAGCGCATCGTAAGAGAACGGCATACGCTCTGTAGGATAACCATTGTTGTTTAAGCCGAAGTTATCATTCATTTTAACGCCATCAACTGTCAGGCTGTTAAAACGTGGGTTAGCACCGTTACACTGAATACCACGGGCAAAACCGGCATCGATGTAGATACGCGGATCAGCAGCTACCACATCAGAGATATCTCTGTTAACGGACGGAATAGTTTGAAGGTCAGATAAACTAAAGTTAGCTACCGGGCTCTTACTGCCATAAGCAGAATTGCTGATTGAAGATCCTGTTACAGCAATGCGCTCAACATCAGGCTGCTGAATAACAACGTTAAGGTTTTGAGTATCACCTAAGGTAAGAAAAACGTTGTCAATAGTTTCAGTGCGGCCTTCCGGACCAACAACAGTCAATAAATATGGGCCACCTACTTGTAAACCGCGCGCAGAAAAGGTACCTGTTTCATTAGTAGTTAATGTTCTGGTAGTACCGTTACGTTTATCTGTAATTCTTACTGTCGCATTTGTAACTGTAGTACCGGCTTCAGTGGTAACGACACCACGCACAGCTGATGAGGTTTCTTGTGCCAAAGCGATATTGCTTACGCCTAGGGCGAGCGTTACCGCAAGAGCTATACTTTTAATTTTCATATCGTTTTTCACCTGGTAGTTGTAGGTTGTTATCTAAATCCATTTGAATACTTATGTGTGTTCAATTTGGGAGATAAGGTTAACTATTTTATATTACATTTTTCTTACGCCAATCCAAGTTACGGGAACTTTTTATTCCTCTTGTTGTCGTAGGCGGTTGCCACATAAGTGTAACATAGCTGGTCGGAGATGCGCACTATGTAGCTGAATTTTGCTCATAAAATGACAATTTATGAATTTTCAGCTGCAGGCTGGCTTTTCACACGGCTTAGCCTATATGCTAAGTGCCGGTCTAACTTAAACCCGCAAATTGAATGAAAAAATTATTTACCATCTCAGTATTCAGCGCCGCTTTAAGCCTTGGAGGTTCGCCAGATATGCATGCTACCGAGCTTACCTTTGCCACCTTTAATGTCAGTATGGAAGCGCAAAACTATTTGCCACACGGCGAAGCCGGCGATGGCACAGTGCTGGCAGAATTGCTTAAAACCGACAGCCAACCGCAAATTAAAAATATTGCCCATATTATTCAGCTGGTGCGCCCTGATGTGCTGCTGTTAAATGAATTTGACTATATTGCCAACCCGGAACACGGTATTAAAGCTTTTATCCGCAACTATCTAAACAAAGCTCAGGGCAATGCGCTGGCAATTGACTATCCATATTTTTACTACAATACAGTAAATACCGGCCAGCCCAGTGGTTTTGACCTGGACAATGACGGCAAAGCAAGCGGCATAGGCGCTGATGCCTGGGGTTACGGCTTTTACCCTGGCCAATACGGCATGGTATTACTGTCAAAATATCCGATAGACACAGCTAAAGTACGCAGCTTTCAGCAATTTAAATGGAAAGATATGCCAGGATTTATGCCAACGAAAAAGGCCGATGGCAGCCCCTGGTATAGCGACGCGGCCTGGGCGCAGTTTCCGCTATCATCAAAAAGCCACTGGGATATTCCGTTGCTGGTAAACGGCAATACCATACATGTGTTAGCCAGCCACCCTACACCACCGGTGTTTGATGGCCCGGAAAACCGCAACGGTATTCGTAACCATGATGAAATACGCTTTTGGGTTGATTATTTAACGCCAGACAATGCCGGTTATATCTACGACGACAAAGGCAGTAAAGGTGGTCTGGCTGCAGACAGCCCTTTTGTACTGCTGGGAGACCAGAATGCGTCTGCCGATGGTGAAGGTGATGCGCTAAATACTGCTATCCGAGCGCTTTATCATCACCCACGTATCAACAATAGCAACCCGCCGGCCAGCGCGGGAGGTGCAGAGAATGCAGCAGATAACCCTAACGCGCCCTTCCATACCGCTGGCTGGAGAATGCGCGCAGATTACGTCTTACCTTCAACATCTGGCTTTGTAATTAAAGATAGTGGTGTGTTTTGGCCGGCAAAAGCCGACCCGCTCTACCCTCTGGTAGGCTCGCGCGGTGCCAGCTCTGATCATCGTTTGGTGTGGGTCAAGCTTGAACTCAGCGCTGACTGAGCAGCACTGAGTTTGTCAGGTAGAAATTAGAATTTTAATACCAGGTTTTGCACGTGTACTGTTACTTCTTCACGGTCATGGTACAGGTGCTTAACCTGTAAACGGAATTTAATACCAGCATCTTCCAGGCGCTGCTCCAGCTGGGCTAATATCTCGGTTACGGTTTCATAGCGTTTTTTCATCGGCAGCTTTAAATTAAACATTGCCTCCTGACACCAGCCATTAATCAGCCAATCGCCCATCCGCTCTGCAACCCGCTGCGGCTGCTCAATCATGTCGCACACCACCCAGTAGACATTTTTCTTTTGCGGTTCAAACTTAAAACCATCTACCATTAAATGCTTAACCTGACCGGTTTCCATCAGCGATTCAGCCATAGGGCCGTTATCTATTGCGGTAACCATCATACTGCGTTTCACCAGCTGATAGGTCCAACCGCCCGGACAGGCACCTAAATCAACGGCATTTAAGCCACCGCCCAGGCGTTTGTCCCATTCGTGCTTTGGAATAAACTGAATAAAAGCTTCTTCCAGCTTTAAGGTACTGCGGCTTGGTGCTTCGTTGGGAAATTTCAGCCGCATAATGCCGTTTTCCAGCGGGCTGTTATTCTCAGGATAGGACAAACCAACATAGCCCTGCTGACCTGTTAGTAAAAACAAATGCAACACCGGAGCGCGCTTTTGCTCTTTTGCCAGTAATACGCCAGCCTGACGCAACGACTGGCGCAGTGGTACTGTTAATTTACGTGCCAAAGTTGACAGTGTCTTACCCTCATTGGTTTCCGGGTATTCCACTCTTAGCTCACCACAACCCTTTAGCTCTGCGGCAACTAAGGCTTCTATTACCGGCGCTATACGATCATCAGCCGGTAGCTGCAGTAACTCAGCCTGTAACAGGCTCCACTGGCGGATAAAAATAAACTGCTCAAAAGGATAGTCGCGATAAAACCGTGCCAGACTGTCGGCGTCGTAAGCTTCAAAGATCACAAAGGCGTTGTTGGCACTGAGCTTACAAAAACCAAACACATCGTACTGGCCGGCCTTGTGCTGAATTTCAGCCGCGCATTCTTTTTCAAAACCGGCGCGGCAGTACAGTAATAGTTGTTTCATGTTAACTCCGCCGCCAGGCGCTTATCGCAAGCAACAGCCAGGCAGCTATAAGGAGCTGGCCACCAATAGGCGCCAACTGTGAATAATAAAACGGCAAGGTAAATACCCCCGCCAGTATAGTCCAGACAAAACACCAGAGCCCCAGATGCCAGACAACAGCAACCAGCTTTGTCAGTTTTGCCTCACTGTGTTGCCGGCCCAGCGCCAGAAGCGCCAGACAATGAAAAGCCAGCATGCCCAAAGCGCTCAATACGCGGGCCAAAGCTTCAGCACTTAACTGTCCTTGCCACAAATGCATCACTACCGCACTTAACCCCACTACGGCTGCGCCATACAAAGCGGTTAGGCTGTTACTGCTGTGCCAAAAGTACTTCATCAATTTTCCTGCTGCAAAATTGCGCTGCCTGCGCTATCAACTGTTGTTGTGTCAGGCCGCTTTTAACTCTGGGTTTAAAATCATGGTCGCCATCAGCAAGCCAGTAAATTTGCACTGCCGGCCAGCTTTTATCTGTCAGCTCAGCCGCATTGCCAAAGGCATCACGCTCGCCCTGAGCAATAAACAGCGGACATGCCAAGTTGGCAAAATGCTCAGTGCGCCAATGCTGTTTTTTCGGCGCATGAAACGGATAACCAAAAGCCACTACCGCCTGCACATTTTGCTGGCAACTTACTAAGCTGGCGACCCGAGCGCCCATTGACTTACCACCGATAAACAGCGGTAAATCCGCCGGGCACTTATCGATTTGCCGGCTGAATTCGGCCTGCAATAACGGCATTTTTTCCGGCAGGCTGCGCTTGCCGCCGTCGATAAAGCGCTGCATATAAGCAAAATTAAAGCGCCTCACCTCAATATTCAGTGCTGCCAACTGCTGCGCCAATTGCTGCATAAAGTCACTTTGCGCGCCTGCACCGGCACCATGCGCCAGCAACAAACGCGCTTTGGGCTTATAAGCCGTATCAACAATAACGTCAGTCAAGTGCCACCGCATTGGTAAACTGCTGCTCGGCAAAGGCGGCTTGCTCGGCTTCTACCATAGCAACCATCCACTGACGGAAGGCAGTTATTTTACCCAGTTCAGTCTGGCTTTCACGGCAAACCAAATAATAGGCATCTTTGGATATCAGCACATGGTTAAACGGTACTATTAAGCGGCCGGAATTAATATCTGGCCTGGCCAGCACGTTATGCGCCAACGCCACGCCCTGACCATGAATGGCCGCCTGCAACACCATTGACGAGTGGCTGAATATCGGCCCCTGATTGACATTAAAATGTTTAAAATTTTGCGTAGTAAACCAGGCCTTCCAGGCCCGGCGTGAGCCATCATGCAATAAATTATGGTATTGCAGATCGGTAGGTTCCTGCAGCGGCTTCGAACTGTTTAACAGCAGCGGCGAACATACCGGCAATAAATACTCAGTATGCAGTTTATCGGCATGTAAGTTACGCCAACTGCCGCGGCCATAGTAAATAGCCACATCAACATCATCCGTTAACGAACCTTCATCCAAATCTACTGCTTTAATACGCACATCGATATCCGGGTGTTGCTCGCTAAACTGGTTTAACCTCGGCACCAGCCATTGAATCGCGAAGCTGGGCTGCAGGCTTACCGTTAATGAGCCTTTGGCACCGCGCGCCAGTAGTTTTTCGGTTGATTCATGCAGCTGCAAAAAAATTTCTTTAATATCAAGAAAATAACTCTGCCCCTCTTCGGTAAGCAGCAAAGAGCGGTTTTTTCGCATAAAGAGTTTAAGGCCAAGATGATCTTCCAGCGCTTTAATCTGATGGCTGATAGCGGCTTGGGTAACGTACATCTCTTCTGCTGCCTTGGTAAAACTTAAATGCCGGGCGGCAGTTTCAAAGGCTTTTAATGCATTTAGCGGAGGCAGACGGCGCGCCATAATATCTCTTAGATGAATAAATCAGTGATTAAATTTTCTAATCCGAATTATAGCGCCGCCACTTCGACTTAGCCAGCACAGAGATTAGCTAAGCTTACTTCTCTACCGGCTTATAACCTTCAATCTCAACGTCTTCGCCTTTAAATAAGAAAGCTTCCATTTGGGTTTCCAGAAACTGCCTATGCTCTGGGTTCATCATATTCAGCTTTTTTTCATTAATCAGCATAATCTGTTTAGCCTGCCATAAAGCAAAAGCTTCTTTACTGATGCTGTTAAAAATCTTTTTGCCTAAATCACCCGGGTACAGCTGAAAATCCAGCCCTGGGGCTTCTTTATTAAGGTATTCACAAAATACGTTACGGCTCATATAGCTTTATCCTTGTTGCCCGTGCTTGCAGCTAATAACTGCTGAAACAGTTGTTTTGCCGGCGCCGACAAACCAACCGGTGGAATGCGCTCTATTGTAAACCAAGTTGCAGCTGATTGCTCCTGCACGTTGTCAGGCTTATGCTTAAGCTGCACCAGCTGCGGCTGGATCCACAAATGAAAATGACTAAAAGTATGCCGAAAACCGGCTAAATCGTTACGGCTTTTAACATCCAGCGCATTAAGTGCCAGGTAGTGCTCACGCTCGTCAGAGGATGCAAATTCAATAAAACCATAAAGCCCGCCCCACAAGCCCGCTGCCGGGCGCTGCGACAGCAACACTTTATCGTCGTGTTGTAACAGCAACCAGAAGCTTTGTTTTTCCGGTAGCGCTTTTTTCGCTTTTTTGCCGGGATACAACGCCTGCTCACCTGCCAGGGCCGCTTTGCACTTTAATTTTAACGGGCACTCAGCGCAGCGCGGCTTGCTGCGGCTACACAGGCTGGCCCCTAAATCCATCATTGCCTGGTTAAATTCTGCTACGGTATTTTTCGGCGTAACTTGCTCAGCCAGCTGCCACAGCTGCTGCTCTGTTTTTTTATCGCCAGGCCAGCCGGATACCGCGGCAAAGCGGGCCAGTACTCTTTTGCAGTTACCATCTAAAATAGGATAATGCTGGCCCAGTGCTAAAGACAACACCGCCCCAGCGGTAGAGCGGCCTATGCCAGGCAAAGCCAGCACCTGGTCAAATTGGCACGGAAACTCACCGCGGTAATCTGCCGCCATAACCTGCGCCGCTTTATGTAAGTTACGCGCCCGGGCATAGTAGCCAAGCCCGGTCCATAAATGCAGTACTTCATCCAGCGGTGCCTGTGCCAAAGCATTTATGTCGGCAAAACGGCTGGTAAAGCGCTCAAAATAAGGAATTACCGTGGCGACCTGGGTTTGCTGCAGCATAACTTCACTAAGCCAGGTTTTATACGGGCTTTTATTCAGCTGCCATGGCAGTGTTTTACGGCCGTGCTGCTGATACCAGCTAACCAACTGATTTGAAAACCAAACTGCATCTTGTTGCTGCAACATTGCTGCCTCTGCTTTAACGATTGCGCGCAGTATAAGCAGCACTGTTTGGCTTGCCAACCATAATCACGGTTGAGCAAAGCGGCTAATACAAGGATAATACGCGCCGTTAACGATTATGCGGAGCAACAAATGACAGACAGTACCGGCCAACAGCAGGATCAACAGGCTGAAACCACTACCTATATGCGCAGAATTCGCTCTTTTGTGCTGCGCGAAGGCCGGCTGACCAAGGGCCAGCAACACGCACTGGACACTTACTGGGTTGACTACGGTTTAACCTATCAAGCCGCGCCACTGCAGCTAGCCGAAATATTTGGCCGCGAAAACCACAAAGTGCTGGAAATCGGCTTTGGTATGGGTAAATCCTTAGTGCAGATGGCAAAAGCCGCACCAGAAAAGGATTTTATCGGCATTGAAGTACACCGGCCCGGCGTAGGTGCCTGCTTATCTGAAGCGGTGGCGCAGCAGGTAAAAAACTTAAAAGTGTTTGAACATGACGCAGTAGAAGTGCTGGAGCACAGTATTGCCGACAACAGTCTGGACACCGTGCAGCTGTTTTTCCCTGATCCCTGGCATAAAAAGCGCCACCACAAACGCCGCATAGTACAGAGCGAATTTGTGCAGTTGCTGCGACGCAAATTAAAGCCGGGCGGCGTGTTTCATATGGCCACCGACTGGGAAAACTATGCCGAACATATGCTGGAAGTTATGTTGGCTGCAGAAGGCTTTACCAATTTATCTGCCGACAATACCTATGTTGAACGGCCAGAGCAGCGGCCACTGACTAAATTCGAACAACGTGGCCAGCGTTTGGGCCATGGCGTTTGGGATCTGATGTTTAAAAAGGAAAGCTAAATGCTAGCAACAGCCAGTCAACTGGTTTTACGTAACATCGACGATCTGCGTGGCAAAGTATTAATCGTAGAACCTGTGGCCGACAACCTGGCTGCAGAGCTACTGCACCAGGCACCTGAGCTTGAACTAAGCTGTTACAGCACAGATGCCGGTGCCGCCCAAAGCTGGAGCCATCCTGCGGTGCAGCTGTATGCTGACGTCAGCCCGCAATTTAGCCACAGTTTTGATACTGTGGTGTTGTTTTATCCCAAAAGCAAAGAGCAGCTCGCCTTTACATTAGCCCAGTTAAAACCGGCGCTAAGTGCAAATACCGCCGTGTTTGTAACCGGTGACAACAAAGGCGGTATTAAAAGCCTTGGCAGCCACGCACAAAAACTTGGTTTACTTGCCAATAAGCTCGACAACGCCAAACACTGTTTATGGTTTGCCCTACATGGTGACTTTCAGCAATTAGCCGCAGCCAAAGCAACAAGCTTTAGCATAACAGCCGGCGGTGAAACCTTAACCCTGCATTCATTACCAGGTGTGTTTAACCACGGCAAGTTGGATGTGGGTACAGCTTTATTGCTGGACAACTTACCGCAAATAAACCAGGGCAAGGTGCTGGATTTTGCCTGCGGCTGTGGCGTTGTCGGAGCTATGTTAAAGCTTAAACATCCTGCCATTGAACTATTTAGCTCAGATATCAGCAGTTTAGCAGTAAAAGCGACTGAGCTTACGCTGGCAGCTAACCAGCTGAGCGGCAGCGTTATAGCAGCAGATGGCTTACCGGCCACGCCGAAGCAATTTGACTGTATCGTTAGCAATCCGCCGTTTCACACTGGTATAAAAACCGACTACAGTATTGTTGAGAGCTTTATCCGCGACAGTGCCAGCCGTCTTAGCAATAATGGCAGTTTAACTATCGTTGCCAATAGCCACCTGGCTTATCAGGAACTACTACAACAGGTATTTAAAAAAGTGAGTATTGTCGCCAAAGCCAACGGCTTTACCGTGTATAAGGCTAGCTAGTTTATTAAGGAAACACCATGGCCAAACTGTCTGTTGCATTACTATTACTGTGGTTAACCCCGGTTGCAGCAGCAGACAGTTCAGGCTGTATCCAGGCACCGAAACGGCAAAAAGCCTGCCCCAACCTGATATACCGGGTTGCACAATTACCGGCCATGCCAGCACCGGCTATGGTGTGTATTTGTGCCACAGATTTTGCGCCTTTGCTGGTTACCCCGGCTTCTGACAGTGAAAAAGTGCAACAAAATATGCTCAGGCGTCAGATGGAGGTAATACACGGTGAAAAACTACAAAGTGTATTGGATATACTGCAACGCCGCCTTTAGTCATTCAGTAGCACTAAACGCGGGCTAAAGGCGCCCAGGCTTTCTTCCGGCTGCTGTAGCAACACCGGCACTAAAAACAATTCGCCGCGCTCCACCCAATAAATAGCATTTTGTTCAAACTGCAGTGCCAGCTCGATAGCCTGCTGCTTGTCACACAGCACTATCCAGCTTTTTTCCTGATAGGTTAAATCCGGTGCGCTACCGATCACCGAGCGGTATGGCAGCCGTTGTTGATTAAGGCAGGCTTGTAATTCTTTATCGCGGCGTAAATTAAGATAAGGATGTTCGGTGTGTCCGGCGGGATTTTGTGCACTGATAATAGCAAAGTCGACATCACATTTAAGTGCCTGATGACACAGAAAGATACTCGTTTTATAACTTTCCCACAGGCTCATAACCACACCTAAAAGTAACAAGTGCTCTTACTATAAACGGCTTTATTAATTTTGCCACTGTAGTTTGCTAAAAACATCTAATGTGCATAACATCAATACAGCAGCATAACTTTGCGCCTCATACCGCAGGACTAAGATAAGCAGATGATTGCAATAGATAAAACAACATCGATAAAAAGCGCTTTAATTTGGGTCATTATGCTGACATGCAGCCTGACTTTGTGTCTGGCTATGATGGTATCGACCTTACAGGACGTGAAGTTGCAGCGCAGTAAGCTGATTGCTCAGTTGCAGGGCTATGCCAGCATTATTGCCTTCAATGCCCGCGACAGCTTGCTAAAGGATGATGCCGATATTGAAGATAACCGGCTGAAGTCGTTTAAAGCGGTAACTATGCTGCACAATGTGCACATTTATAAGCTGATGCCGGGTACCGCAGAGCTGAGCTTCTTCGCCAGCTACAATCGTGATGGCATAGGGCCTTTTCCGGTGCAGTTTGCCCGTATTGAGCAGTTTTCCAAACCCTATGTCAGCGATAATCATATAGAGCTTATCCGGCCAATTATGCTGGACGAACAAATAATCGGCTATGTCTATGTCCGTGCTAATCAGGACGAGCTCAGCAGTTATATTCAAACCAGGGTGTTGCTGGACATCTTTATCGCGCTGATTGCATTGGGCAGTGCCTATTTTATCAGTTCCAAGTTGCAGCAACGCTTTACCACACCGATAGAAACCTTGCTGAACCTGGTGCAAAAAGTTGCCAAGGAAAAAGACTACCGCATTCGGGCTCCGGTTGCGCCAATTAAAGAATACAACATGCTCAGCCGCGCTTTTAACACTATGCTGGACAGAATTGAGCAGCAAATCAGTAAACTGCAGCAGGCTGAGCAGGAAAATCGTCAGCTAACCTTAAGTCTGGAACAAAAAATTGAGCAGCGCACTGATGCACTAAAAACGTCAAATCAGGAGCTGTTAAATACTCTGGCTACGCTACATCAATATCAGAATCAGATAGTAGAAACCGAAAAAATGGCCAGCCTGGGCCAGATGGTTGCCGGTGTGGCACACGAAGTTAATACGCCGATAGGCCTGGGCGTGACCGCCTCAACCTTGATGCAGGATAAGCTTACCGATATTCAGAAAGCCTTTGATGAGAAAAAACTCACCTCGTCACAGCTGGCCAAATTTCTGGCCGAAAGCAAAGAGAATCTGGGAATTATTTATCGCAATATGGAACGCGCTGCCAGTCTGATCTCCAGCTTTAAACGTGTGGCGGTTGATCAGTCCAATGACAACCGCCGGCAATTTAATATGCTGCAGCTTATCAATGAAGTTCTGCTGTCTTTGCGGCCCAATTTAAAGAAAACCCGGCATCAACTGGTAGTTAACTGTCCACCTGAGCTTGAGCTCGACAGTAAACCCGGGCCTATTAATCAGATCCTGATTAACTTAATAATGAACAGCCTGATCCATGCTTTTGAGCATACCGAACAAGGTACTATGACCATTAGCGTGCTGGTAAAAAACAATAATTGCACCCTGTCTTATACCGACAACGGCACCGGAGTACCGGAAAACATTAAAAAACGCATTTTCGATCCCTTTGTCACCACCAAACGCGGTGAAGGTGGCAGTGGCCTGGGCCTGCATCTGGTATATAACCTGGTAACCCAGGCCCTAAACGGCAAAATTTTGCTGGAAAGCACGTTGGGGCAAGGCGTCAGCATTAAAATTGATTTTCCGGTTATCGTGATCCGCCATGCCGCTTAACCGGCGCTGTTCGTTCGTATTTGGATAAAAGCGCCAGGTGGCAGTTCAATTGTTAACAAAAAACTTGTTAACAATTGGACTGCTGGTTATAATCACGTATTATTTGACAAGTGCAAGTCATCTATAAAACGCTAATTCGCCATAAAACTAACAATATTTACATAAGGTTTAAATCCTATGCAAACACCTGTGATTCTTATCGTTGAAGACGAAGAAGTAACCCGGTTAAATCTGGTCAGTCTGTTCCAGGGTGAAGGTTATGACGTTATTGAAGCCATAAACGGCGAAGAAATGAATCAGAAACTTACTGATAATAAAGTAAATCTGGTGGTAATGGATATTAATCTGCCTGGCAAAAACGGCTTGATCCTGGCTCGCGAATTGCGTCAGAAAGAGAATATCGGCCTTATTTTCCTTACTGGCCGCGACAGTGAAGTAGACCGTATTCTGGGTCTGGAAATTGGCGCCGATGATTATTTAACCAAGCCATTTAATCCACGTGAACTAACTATCCGTGCCCGCAACCTGTTAAGCCGCACTGTTGCTCAGCCGGTAGTGGAAGAGCACAAAAGCATAGTTAAGTTTAATGGCTGGACGCTGGATGAAAACAGCCGCAATCTGACATCTCCAAAGGGTGTGGCGCGCCGTTTACCTAAAGGCGAATACCGTGCCTTGCGTTTGATGCTGGATACACCGGGTAAAATTTTCACCCGTGAGCAGTTAATTCGCCATATGACTGGCCGTGACTTACGTCCAAATGACCGTACTGTAGACGTTACCATTCGTCGTATCCGTAAGCATTTTGAGTCAGATATCGATAGCCCTGAGTTAATCAGCACCATCCATGGTGAAGGCTACCGCTTTGTTGGCAAGTTAGAAAAGTAAGCCTTTAAGCCTTTTCAATATAGTCAGACAGAGCAGTCAGATGCTGCTCTGTCTTAAAATGAAATTCCACCAGTTGCCGTTCCATTCCTTGCCAGTTTATTTCTTCCTGCTCTAAGCGTTTTGCCTGTTGTTGCACCCAAAGCAAGCCAACAGATGCCGCTGCACCTTTAAGTTTATGCGCCGCTTCCTGAAACTCTTTTAACTGCCGTTGCACCGCTGTTTCCATCAATCGGTTCATGTATCCAGGCAGCAACTGCGCAAATAATTGTGCGCTACGTTTTACCGTATCTTTGCCTAATGACTGCAAATAATCATTTAAAATATTGATGTCCAGTGCGGCGGACTCGGTCGTTTTCTGCTCCAGCAGGGGCTTTTGCAACTTAACAGCACTGGGTGAAAACAACTGCGCCAGCACGGCGTCAAGTTTGCCGGTATTAATCGGTTTGGCTAACGCATTGTCTATGTGCAAGCCTTGCAGTTGTTGCTCAGCTTTGCGCACGTTGGCACTTAGCACCACTATTGGTAAGGCGGCTAACCGAGGCTCCTGGCGGATAAACTGGGCTATTTGCTCTCCACTCATATCCGGCAACTGCATATCCAGCAGCACCAGATCGATATCGTCTTCGGTTTCCAGCAGTGCCATGGCGTCTTCACCGGTTTCAGCATGGATCACCGTATGACCGCGCTGCTCCAGCAAGCCGGTTGCTATTTCAGCATTTAGCGGAACATCTTCAATCAGTAAGATGGTAAGCTCCGGACAGCTTATCTGAGTTGCCGCTTCCTGCTCAGAGCACTCCGCCGGTAGCCTGACTTCAAAACAACTGCCACGGCCGAGTTTGCTCTGCAACACTATGGTGCCTTTCATGGCCTCCACTAATGCCCGCGATACCGATAAACCAATACCAGAGCCGATGATACTCAGGCGACGACCATCACTGGACTTGTAATACATATCAAAAATCCGCTCCTGCTCCTTGGCTGCGATACCAATACCGGTATCACTAACCTGAAACATCAGTTCAGATTTTTCGGTATCCACTTTGCACGTCAGCGCCACCTGCCCGGCCGCAGTAAACTTCACTGCATTGTTCAGCAGGTTCCACAATACCTGGCGCAATCGGGTTGGATCCAGACGCAAATACAGCTCTACATTGCCTTCGCAATGTAATTCAAATGCCAGGCCTTTTTGTTGGCACAGTAATTCGGCAAAGTTGGCAATGTCGTTGATAAACTGCCGCAACGACAAGCTCTGATACACAATGTCCAGATCTTGCCGGTCAATTTTGTCCAGATCGATAATATCATTGAAAATATTACCCAGGGTTTCCGCACTGCTGAAGATGGTATTAGCCCAGCCATGTTGCTGCTTGGTAAGTTTGCTTTCCAGCAAGCGCCGGCTCAGGCCGACAATACCATTAAGCGGAGTACGTAATTCATGGCTTAAGGTGGCAATAAATTTGCCTTTATCCTGATAAGCTTTTTCCAGCGCCTGCTCTGCCAGCTTTCGCGAGGTGATATCGCGGCCAAAACCTAATAAACCGATATAACGACCATGGCGGTCGTAAAACGGCACCTTACGCATTTCCAGCCACAATCTCTGGCCGTCTTCTTTTACATACTCCACATCCAGCGTAAGTTCCGACGGCTGCATCGCCACTTCATATTCAGTCAAAATAGCCGCCTGGGCACTTTTGGCACTGTATATTTCTGCCGGATAGTGGCCGATAAGCTCAGAAGCGGACTTACCCATCAGCTGTTCGAACATCTTATTGCAACTGGCAAAGCGGCCGGTTTCATCGCGGTAGTAAAACAAATCGGGGGAGCTATCGACAATAGAGCGGATAAGTAAACTTTGCTCTTCCAGCTCAATCTGGGCTTTTTTCCGTTCAGCTATTTCTTTACGCAGTTCGTCAATAGCGCGGCGTTTAGCCTGAAAGGCTTTTTTTCGCTCTTCTATCTCATAGTTCAGCTGGCGGATATTTTCCTGCATACCCTCATTAAGCAATCTTTCCTGATGGGCAGAGTCTTCCAGGTAGGACAAAGCGGCATCTAAATGCAGTACCAGATAAAACAAAAAGGCAATAGCAACCGGGCCCAAAGCAGCGGCCGCCAGCATTGCTCCTCTCACCAGCTCCCAATCGACCTGGTTATTCAGCACCACTGATGTCACAGCCGACACTATAGCCAAACCAAGCGACAACAGCAGCTGACACAATAATGCCAGCTTCAGCTTGCCCCAGTGGCGTATCCATCTGGCGAAGGTTCTAACCTGAGGATGAACAGGTCCTTGCATCAGGCACTACCTCGCATTTTCCGCTTAGTTAGCCGGAGTAATATCCAACAGCAAATTACTGTAAGAACAATACTGCACTTCGGTATCTTGCATGCGCTGCACACCTTGCCGGCTATTAGATACTGCGCCCTTATACAGCCGGATATTATGGCCCTGGCCTACCCTTACCGCACGGCCATCAGCCTGGCGGCTTTGGGTGCTACACAGCAAATGCGCCAATTGCTTATAGTTGTCGCGCTCAAATAAATCGCCTGAGCTTAGCATTGGCGTCAGGCTGTTATTAGCAGCAAACTTCCAGTCGGCAAAGCGGGCCCGCATAATGCCATCTTTAATCTCCAGCTGATCTTCGCGGGTCAGGTAATGCGTACTCACTTTGGTTATGCTGGTAGCCGCACCCTCGCCAGAGCGCTCAGTGCCATGCGTGTCGACCACATAAACACCATTAGCGCCGATAACCTGCATTGTTACTTCCGGGCCATTTTCATTGTTATTAAAGCCAACCAGCAATGCTGTCGCTTCATCAACGCCAAAACCAAAGCGGCTTTGCGTATCATTCAGTAACCTGATCAGGCGGCCCTGGCGGCCACGCTCAGAAAAATGCGTGTCCAACACACCAAAATTGAACAAGCCTAAACCGCCGGTGGCAGTGTAGGTAAGGTGATCTTCTGCCAGACCATTGCTACAGCTTTGATCTTTATCACAACCCGGCATAGGTGCAGGTAAATCGAAGGCGCCATATTGCATAGCACTGTAGCTGTCGCCATTAGTGATCATCGGTATTTTGCTGCCAGCAAAACTGCCTCCGCTCATCACGGCGGTGCCTGCGCTGGTGCCAGCCACTATCATGTCGCCATTTTTCAGCATAGTTTCAATCTGCTGCAACTCAGGGCTCGGGCTGCCATCAGCAAAACGCAATGCCTTAAGCGTCAGACTCTGATCTCCACCGTTAAAGAAAATCGCATCTGAACGCTTTATCAGTTCGACAGCAGCTTCACTGCCCTGCTGACAAAAACTGCTGAGTTGCTCCATTAAATCAGGGTAGACACGCTGACGCTGATAACTGCCATGGTACTGCTCCAGATACTGCGGTAACTTGTCACAAGACGCCTTATCAGCCGTTTTGTTTGCTTGTGCAGCCTGGTAAGCAGCGTTAATTGGCAGCCAGGTTACATCAGCACCGGCTTCTTTAAATAAATTGGTATAAAAATCGACCGCGGCAAAAGGATCACGGCCTGAGGCGGTAACAACCAACAGCCGGGGCTTACGCTGTGGTCCGGCGACCTGCTGCGCCAGACTGATTATTTTCTGGTAAATTTCGATGCTAAAAGGGTCTGCCGTTTTGGCCAGGTCAGCAAATTCTCTTTGCCGTACTGCCGGTGAGCGCCTGCCAGAGTTAGGGGCTATTGCCATCACCTGCAACTGATCCAGCACAAAATTCAACTCACGTCCGGTCAGTGAGCTGTAATTTGTCCGGCCAGAAACCCAGATACCGTCCATTTCGGTTTCAGCCGAACGCCACAAACGCATTAGCTCACGTTCTGAAATGCGATCAGTTCCGGTTCGCGAGCGAACAAAATCGAGCACCGCCAGCGTTTGCTGCTGTTCGATGACACGTTCTTCGCCCCAGAACAGCTTATCGCCAACGTTAGCAATATTTTCTGCCGACAACTGAAACACATCAGCAGCCTTAGCAGCGTCAGAAAAAACGCCCTCAGTGCTACAGTGGCGCGCGCTTGCCGAACTGCAGGTTTTTAACCCGCCTCCGACCAGCACCATAGAGTAGTCAGGAAATTTTTTATTGTTAGCTTGTACAGCGGATACAGTGCAGGCCAATATGGCTGCGGATATATAAAAGCTCAGTGGTCTCATTAATCTAGTTCTTATCATTGAGTACAGAAGTGTTCAACTACCAATACTGCAGATAGCGGCCAAAATTCAAAGGCTATAGATTAGCCTGTATTGACTTGGTTGCCAATTAGCAGTATTTGTATTAGCCATGTTTTATTGAACTCAATTCAATTTTGGTAGCGATATGTTGAAAAAAGCCTTCGTGCTCAGTTCATATCACTACTCGTCTTACTACCTGTCAGAGTGGTTTAACGAGTAGATACGTGTCAGGCATTAAACCATGCCTGGCAGGTAACTATTCCTGCAGCCTAATAACTCAACTAAATACTTATAAGCTCAGCAATGCGCAGTCTACCGCGCGCCGGGCCATGTTAAGACAGGTGTATCTATGCAAAAGTTATCTTCTTTAGCGCTAGCGGTTGCCGGCAGCTTTATCGTCAGTCCTATGGTGTTCTCTGCCGATGAAGTGGCAACAGAGCAGCAGAAAATTGAAAAGATTGAAATTACCGGCTCACGCATTAAAGGTGTCGATCTGGAAGGCACTCAGCCATTAGTGGTTATTTCAGCCGATGAGATAAAAAACTCCGGCGCCAGCACTGTGTATGATTTGCTAAAAGACGTGGGTCAGCTGCGCGGCGGTTCAGGTACCTTTTCTACCTCTGAAAGCGGTACTGCCTCTAACGATACGCCTGCCGGCCAGGCCGCAGCCTCACTGCGCGGCTTAGGCCCCTCTTCCACGCTAACCCTGATTAATGGCCGCCGTGTTGCAGCTTCTTCTTTTGCCGCCGGCACGGAGAACTTTGTCGATATTAACTCTATACCGGTGTCGGCCATCGAGCGGATAGAAATTCTCGCCACCGGCGCATCAGCCATTTACGGTGCTGATGCCGTCGCAGGTGTGATTAACTATGTACTGAAAAAAGATTTTGACGGCATAGAAATGGATCTGAGCTATGGCAACTCGACCGCCAGTTCAGACGAAGGTAAAGCCGGTATTAACCTGATTTGGGGCAAGAGTTTTGCTAACAGCAACCTTACGGTATTTGCTGACTACTTTGACCGTAAAGATTTTGCTTACCGCGATCGTGAATTGACCGACGAAACCTGGTCACTATCTACCCGAGGCCAGTTTGCCAGCGTGCGTTACACCACCTCTGACTATTTAGATCCGGTAAGTGATGAGTATGTCGGTTTCCCCGATCCGGCCTGCCCCAGCGAGCTGATCGTCGTAACAGACCCCACCTATGGCGACAGAGCCTGTGGTTATAACCCAAATAAAGACATGCTAATCCGTCCGGCGCTGCAATCAGCTTCTGGCGGCTTTATGTTCACCACTGAAATGGACAGCCTGCGCTGGTCGAACGAATTCTTTATCAGCCGCACTAAATCTACAGCCCAGAGTACGCCAGCCAACTTTACCAATTTACAGGATCAGAGCAGCTGGATCTTTGCCGCCTTTGACAACCCTTTTATTCAGGCTAATGACGAGCTGGCATCACTCATTTATCCGGGTTTTGAAAGCAGTCCCAATGGCAATGATGTTGATGTAGTTGAACTGCGCGGCCGCTTTTTAGCGCCACGGCAAATTGCAAACGAAACCACAGCGCTGCGTTTTGTCACTGCCCTGCAAGGCGAAGTGGCTGAGTTTGAATGGGAAGGCGCGCTGATGTATTCACGCAGTGAGTCCGATCAGCAGGCCTTAGCCGGCATTTATAACCGCTATAAGTTTAATGCGGCCTTATTTGGCGAGCTGTGCGCCGACGGTTCAACCGACTGCTCAGCAGAAAATGGCGGCTTATGGTTTAACCCCTTTGGCGGCCAGACTGGCAATGACGAGGTACTGAGCATTATCGAAGAGCGGCCAAAGCGTAAAGGTAAATCGGAAGTGTTAAGCGCAGATTTTCGCCTGAACGGCGATCTGTGGGAGATGCCAGCCGGCATGGTAGCGTCGGCTTTTGGTGTCGAATACCGCCAGGAAAAACTCAGCGACCAGCCGGATTTAATTGCCCAATCACGCTTTGACCGCGACTACCTGGTAGACGTAATTGGCTTTGGTTCCAGCAAATCCTCAGCCGAGCGCAAGCAATGGGCCGCCTTTGCCGAGCTGTTTGTTCCACTCACTGATAGCATCGATTTACAGTTAGCCGCCCGCTATGACCACTACGACGACTTTGGCAGCAGTGTAAACCCGAAAGTCGGTTTAACCTGGCGGCCATCCGACAGCCTGGTGCTGCGTTCTTCCTGGGCCACTTCGTTCCGCGCGCCCTCTTTAACTCAGGCCGGTGTCGAGCTGCGCACCACCAGCAGCACAGCGCGTTGTCTGTCTGAATTTGCTGAGCTGTTCTGTGGCGGTGAAGTCGGTGGTGAAATCACACCTAACACGCTGGAGTTTGGTAACCCCAATCTGAAAGCCGAAGAAGCCGAATCAATTAGTGCAGGTTTCGCTTTCAGCCCCAATCAGGACATTACCTTTACCGCAGACTACTGGCAGTTTGATCACAAGAAAATTATCGGCACCGATTTAGAGTCTATGCTGGTGCGCACCTTATCCGACCCAGGCTTACGCTTCTGTGGCCTGGTACCGAGCGATAAAATTGGTATTGCGTTCGACCCTGAGCTGTGCGACGAGCTGGGCCTGATGTCGGGTTTTGATAACAACTTAAGCCAGGTACTGGCCGACTGGCAGGACATTGACAGCCGCGCCACCAGCCTGCCGCTGTTTCGCGACCACATTCTGCTGCTGGAAAACACCGGCAATCAGCAAACCAAGGGTATCGACTTTACCTACAGCCAGCGTTTTGCTGCCGACTGGGCAACAGTGCGTTTTAGCGCCGACGTGACCAAGTTAATGAGCTTTACCCGCGATCGTACCGCGTTTTCAGGTACCGAGCAGCTGGCCGGCAGTTTCCGCTATCCGAAGTTACTGGCCAGCATGAAGCTGCGGCTAAGTGGCGACAACTGGTTTGGCGGTGTAAGTATTAACTATACCAGCGACTATCAGGACGAGATTGCCCTGCTTGAACCTGCCGACATTGCCCTGCTGGCAGAGCAAGGTATTGGCACTGATCGCCGCGTGCCGTCCTGGACAAAAGTTAATGCCAACTTTGGCTATGATGTCAGCGACAACCTGACGCTAAGCCTGAATATTGATAACCTGTTCGACCGCGAGCCGCCATTTATTTATGGCCGTTACAAAGATGTCGACTTTATCAACCATGATGTCTTAGGCCGTAACTATCGCTTACTGGCGACCTACCGCTTCTAACATCAGCCAGGGGGAGTGATTATACTCCCCCTGATTAGCCATTTTTTTCAGGATCACTTTATGTCTGCCGTAACAAACAAACCGGTATCGATGCCTGACGCCTTTATCATCCTGTTTTTTGTCATGATATTGGCCGCTGTGGCATCCCATCTGGTGCCAGCCGGCTCTTTTACTATGTTAGAGCCAGCGCCTGCAGTAGAAGGCGCCGCCAAGCTGAAAAGCAAAATCGACCCAAACAGCTTTACACTGCACCATGACGCTGCACAGGGCGCGCCGCTATTTGCCGAAGGTGGCGGTATCGGCTTTTTTAACTACGCCTTTGAAGGCCTGGTATCAGGCGATAAATGGGGCTCCGCCGTCGGCGTTATCGCCTTCATTCTGCTAACTGGTGGTGCCTTTGGCATCATTATGAAAACCGGTGCCATCCACAATGGCATCCTGGCGCTTATCGGCAAAACCCAGCGCATGGACTTTTTGTTTATCCCGCTGATGTTCAGCCTGTTCTCGTTAGGCGGCGCCATCTTTGGTATGGGCGAAGAAGCTATAGCGTTTTGTATCGTATTACTGCCACTGATGCTGGCACTGGGCTACGATGCCATTACCACAGTACTGGTAACCTATGTTGCCACTCAGATCGGCTTTGCTACCTCCTGGATGAACCCGTTTAATGTCTCTATCGCCCAGGGTATTGCTGAAATCCCGCTGATGTCCGGTAAAGAGCTGCGTATCGTCATGTGGACAGTGTTTACCCTGTTTGGCATTATTTTCACCATGAAATACGCAAGCAAAATTAAAGCTAAGCCAGAATTGTCGCTTAGTTTTGCCAGCGATCAAAAGCTGCGCTCGGCGCAAAATGAAAGCGCGAAAAGCCAATACAACAGCTTAGACTCTATCATTCTGCTGGCGTTTTTTGCCGGCCTGGTATGGATTATCTGGGGCGTCACCACGCGTCAATACTATATACCGGAAATTGCCAGCCAGTTTTTTACCCTGGGTGTGGTGATAGCGATTATCGCGGTAATAGGCAGGCGTTTTAGTATGAATGACGCCGCCGACGGCTTTAAACAGGGTGCCGCTGAGCTGTTACCGGCTGCGTTAATTGTCGGCATGGCCAAAGGCATAGTACTGCTGCTCGGTGGTGACAATGCCGAGTCACCGTCGGTGCTTAATACGCTGCTGTACTACAGCGGCCAGGCGCTGGATGGCTTACCGGCATATTTATCGGCCTGGCTGATGCTGGTGATCCAGTCAGTGATAAATTTCTTTGTCGCCTCCGGCTCCGGTCAGGCGGCGCTGACTATGCCGCTAATTGCTCCGCTGGCCGATTTAGTCGGACTTTCCCGCCAGATTGCGGTATTAGCCTTTCAGCTCGGTGATGGTTTAACTAACTGCATAATTCCAACCTCGGCGGCGTTAATCGGCTGTTTGGGCGTAGTGCGGCTAGATTGGACTGTCTGGCTGCGCTTTGTCTGGAAATTACAGCTGTGTCTGTTTGCGCTGGCCAGTGCCTTTATGTTTATCGCCGTTGCTATTGCATATCAATAACAGCATCTGAGCTGTTTGAGGTTACTATTTTGAACTCTACAATTGTGAACAACATTATTTTAATAAAAAATGCCGAACTGCTAGCCCCGCACAGTCTCGGCAAAAAAGACGTAGTACTGGCCGGCAATACTATTGCCGCCATTGGTGAAGATTTTAATCTGGCAGGCTGTAACCTGCCGGTAACGGTAATAGACGGCAAGGACTATTACCTTACGCCGGGCTTTGTCGACTCGCTGGTGCATTTTATCGGCGGTGGCGGCGAAGGCGGTTTTGCCACCCGCACGCCGGAAATGCAGCTGACCGATGCCACCTTAGGCGGTGTTACCACAGCTGTTGGCGTATTAGGCACCGACGCCACCACCCGCACCTTAACGAACCTGTTAGCCAAAGCCCATGCGTTGGACATCGAAGGCATTAGCACCTATTGCCATACCGGCTCGTACGAAATTCCCTGCCGCACTCTTACCGGCAATATCACGGATGACTTAATCCTGATTGATAAGTTTATCGGCGTCGGTGAAATTGCCATCAGCGATCACCGCTCATCACAACCCACCACAGATGAAATCCGCAAAGTGGCGGCAGCGGCGCGGGTTGGCGCCATGTTAGCCGGCAAAAGCGGTGTGGTCAGTGTGCATATGGGCGCCGGCGAGCGTATTTTGCAGCCTGTTTATCAGGCGGTAGCCGGTACAGAATTAAAACTGAAACAGTTCTACCCTACCCATATGAACCGCAATCGCAGGGTTTTTGAAGCCGGCCTCGAGTTTGCTACTAAAGGCGGCGTAATTGACTTTACCACCAGCACTACCGACTTTGATTTAAAACACGGCGAAGTGGCAGCAGCGGCAGCTCTGGCTGAGGCCTTAGCCTTTGGTATTAAGCCAATGCAGCTGACACTAAGCTCAGATGGCAATGCCAGCCTGCCCATTTATAACGACGAGGGCGAGCTGCTGGGCTTGCAGGTTGGCAGTGTGCAAAGCCTGTATCAATCAGCGCGTGAGGCAGTGTTAACGCACAAGGTCGCGCTGTCAGATGCCATTTGCAGTATTACCGCCGCGCCGGCGGCCATACTGGGCTTAAAGCAAAAAGGCCGGCTGGCAGCACAGCTGGATGCCGATCTGGTGTTGCTGCGCCGCGATGATTTAGCCATTGATAGCGTCATAGCCAAAGGCAAGTTGCTGGTGCAGCAAGGCAAAGCACTGGTAAAAGGCACTTTTGAGCGCCAGAGCTAAATACGCTTTTGCAAATTACCTATTTCAAATAGCAATAATTCGCATAAATATGGCGCCTTTGCCATAAGATTATCGATTAAAAAGCTGCTGCGGCAGCTTTTTTTATTGTGCCAACTGCTATTAATGGCAAAAATATCGCCAATTCATGTAATTAATTTTCAATTTCAAAACTACGCTTTCTGCGTTATACCGCCTACTTTACAGCATAAAGTCAGCTTGCTTTTTTCTACAAAGCACGGTATACCTGTACGCTCTTGAACGTTTAGATGGCTAAACATTTTAAGAGTAAATACTCTACAACGCATTGACCTCTGAAAGAGGAACCGTTATTTTCTTTCAGCAGCAGCAAAAACCAACAAAAAGAATAATAATTCAAAAATAATAAATATTTATTAAATATCAGGACAAGTGTGGAGGTTAGTCATGGCGTTGTACCAGCACAGTCAGGCAAGAGAAAACTGTGGCTTCGGTCTGATCGCACATCTGGAAGGCGCAGCCAGCCACCGGATCGTCAGAACCGCTATTAACGGCCTCGATCGTATGCAGCACCGCGGCGGCATTTCTGCCGACGGTAAAACCGGTGATGGTTGTGGCTTATTAATGCAAAAGCCAGACAGTTTTTTCCGTGCTATAGCCGAGGAAAACGGCTGGAATCTGGCAAAAAAATACGGCGTCGGCATGATTTTTTTCAGCCAGGACCCGGTAAAAGCAGCCTTAGCAAAAAAAATTATCGAGCAGGAAATTGGCCGCGAAACGCTAACCCTAGTTGCCTGGCGCGCCGTGCCTATCGACGCCAGTGTATTAGGCCCATTAGCCCTTAAATCGATGCCGGCCATTTCCCAGGTTATAGTTAACGCGCCGCACGGCTGGGGTGATCATGATTTAGAACGCCGGCTGTATATGGTACGCCGCCGCATTGAAAAACAACTTAGCGACGATGCTGATTTTTATATCCCCAGTTTTTCATCATTGGTTACTGTATTTAAAGGCCTGATGATGCCGGCCGACTTGCCGCGTTATTATCTCGACTTAGCCGACATCCGCATGGAAACCGCCATTTGCGTATTCCACCAGCGCTTTTCTACCAATACCATGCCACGCTGGCAGCTGGCGCAGCCGTTTCGCTTTTTAGCCCATAACGGTGAAATTAATACCATTACCGGTAACCGCCAATGGGCGCGGGCGCGGCAGTATAAATTTTCTTCACCGCTGTTAAGTGACTTACAAGACGCGGCGCCCTTTGTCAGCCAAAGCGGCTCTGATTCCAGCTCGTTAGATAACATGCTGGAGCTGTTATTAGCCGGCGGTATGGATTTATTCCGTGCCATGCGTTTGTTAGTGCCGCCAGCCTGGCAGGGCAACCGGGTGATGGATGACAACTTAAAAGCGTTTTACGAGTTTAACTCCATGCATATGGAGCCGTGGGACGGCCCGGCCGGTATTGTGATGACCAACGGGCAACACGTTGCCTGTAACCTCGACCGTAACGGCCTGCGCCCTGCCCGCTTTGTTATTACCCGCGATAAGTTAATTACGCTGGCATCCGAAGTCGGCATATGGGATTACACGCCAGACGAAGTGGTAGAAAAAGGCCGCGTTGGCCCGGGCGAAATGCTGGCGGTAGATACCACCAGCGGCAAAATCTGGCGCTCGGATGAAATAGACAACGACTTAATGGCGCGCCACACCTACCGCGACTGGCTAAACAGCAATGTGCAGCGGCTGGTACCGTACGAGAAATACGAAACCGACTTAATCGGCAAACGGGTATTCTCTGATGATGACATGCTGGTGTACCACAAGCTGTTTAACTACAGCTACGAAGAAATTGATCAGGTAATGACGGTACTGGCCAAAGACGGCCAGGAAGCGGTCGGCTCTATGGGCGATGACACGCCAATGGCGGTATTATCGCGCAAGCCGCGCACCTTATACGATTACTTCCGCCAGCAGTTTGCCCAGGTGACTAACCCGCCTATCGATCCACTGCGTGAAGCGCATGTAATGTCACTGGCCACCAGTATTGGCCGCGAGCACAACGTATTTAAAGAAACCGCCGGTTACGCCCGCCGTATTCAGTTTGAATCACCGGTGATGATGTACTCCGACTTAAAGCAGCTAAAACAGGCCGACGAAAAATACTACAAGCATCAGATCTTCTCGCTGAACTTTGACCCGGCAGCCTTAAGCCTTGAGCAAGCGGTAGAGCAATTGTGTGCCGACGTTATCACTGCCGTGCGCGACAATAACGTGGTGCTGGTAATGTTAACCGACCGCCGTATTGAGCAAGGCAAGCTGCCGCTCCCGGCTGCCATGGCAGTAGGTGCGGTGCAACATGCGCTGGTTAATGCCCAGCTGCGCTGCGACTCCAACATTATTGTTGAAACCGCCTCAGCGCGCGACTCGCATCATTTTGCGGTATTAATTGGTTTAGGTGCCACCGGCATTTACCCCTTTATGGCCTACGAAACGGTAGAGCAGCTGGTCGAAAAAGGCGTGATTAACCTAACCGCCCGCCAGGCAGTATTGAATTACCGTAAAGGCATCAACAAAGGCCTGTACAAAATCATGTCGAAAATGGGCATTTCAACAGTGGCCAGCTACCGCTGCTCTAACCTGTTTGAAGCCGTCGGCATTGATAAAGCCGTGATGCAGCTGTGTTTTGCCGATATCCCATCGCGTTTGGGCGGCGCCGGCTTTACCGACTTTGAACAGGACGTACAGCAACTGGCCAACGTCGCCTGGCTCAAGCGCAAACCGCTTAACCATGGTGGCTTGTTAAAATACGTGCATGACGGCGAATACCACGCCTATAACCCGGATGTGGTGCAAACCCTGCAAAAGGCCGTACGCTCAGGCAAGTACGAAGATTACCAGCAGTACAGCAGTATTGTGAACCAGCGCCCGGTGGCGCATTTACGGGATTTATTTAAGCTAAACAGCGCTACGCCGGTGGCGCTGGATCAGGTAGAGTCCGAGCAAAACCTGTATCCGCGCTTTGACAGTGCAGCCATGTCTATCGGTGCCTTAAGCCCGGAAGCCCATGAAGCCCTGGCCATAGCGATGAACCGGCTTGGCGGGCGCTCAAACTCGGGTGAAGGTGGCGAAGATCCACGCCGCTTTGGCACCGAGAAAAACTCCAAAATTAAGCAAGTGGCATCGGGTCGCTTTGGCGTAACACCACATTATCTGGTTAACGCTGAAGTTATTCAGATCAAAGTCGCCCAGGGCGCCAAGCCTGGCGAAGGTGGCCAGCTGCCGGGTGAAAAAGTGACTGCCGAAATTGCCCGGCTGCGCTATTCAGTGCCTGGTGTAACGTTAATTTCACCACCGCCACACCATGATATTTACTCTATTGAAGATTTAGCCCAGCTAATCTTCGATTTAAAGCAGGTTAACCCGCAGGCGCTTATTTCAGTAAAATTAGTGTCAGAGCCCGGCATCGGCACCATCGCCGCTGGCGTGGCCAAAGCCTATGCCGATTTAATTACCGTATCCGGTTATGACGGCGGCACCGGTGCCAGCCCGCTTACCTCGGTGAAATACGCCGGTAGCCCCTGGGAGCTTGGCCTGGCTGAAGTGCATCAGGCGTTGGTGGAAAACGGCCTGCGCGATCGGGTGCGTTTGCAGGTAGACGGCGGCTTAAAAACCGGCCTCGACGTGATTAAAGCGGCTATTTTGGGTGCCGAAAGCTTCGGTTTTGGTACCGGCCCTATGGTGGCGCTGGGCTGTAAATTCCTGCGTATCTGCCATTTAAATAACTGCGCCACCGGCGTAGCCACGCAGGATGCCACACTGCGCCGCGATCACTTTACCGGCTTGCCGGAAATGGTAATGAACTACTTTAAGTTCTTAGCCTTTGAAGTACGCGAGCTAATGGCACAGCTGGGCGTAACCGAGCTTACCCAGCTGATTGGCCGCACCGATTTACTCAGCATTAAAGACAGTGAAACACAAAAGCAGTCGCGGTTAGATTTAACACCGATATTGCAAGCCAGCGGTGTGCAATCAGACAAAGCGCTGTACTGCGTGCAAAACAACACCCCGTTTGACGAAGGCGCGCTTAACCAGCAACTGCTTAAGAGCTGCGAGCAAATGGTGCTGAATAAAAGCGGTGGCCGCTTAAGCCTGAATATCCGCAATACCGACCGCTCAGTCGGCGCAGCGTTGTCGGGCTTTATTGCCCGCCAGCACGGTAATCAGGGCATGGCAACCGATCCTATCCGCATCCGCTTTAACGGCACCGCCGGCCAGAGCTTTGGCGTGTGGAATGCCGGTGGCCTGCATATGTCACTGCAGGGCGATGCCAACGACTACGTAGGTAAAGGCATGACCGGTGGCCAGTTGGCTATTTTCCCGGCCAAGGGCGCCAGCTTTGCCAAAAACGGCTTTACCATTGCCGGCAATACCTGTCTGTACGGTGCCACCGGCGGCCGTTTATACGCTGCCGGTCAGGTAGGCGAGCGCTTTGCTGTGCGAAATTCGGGCGCGTTAGCGGTGGTAGAAGGCACCGGCGATAACTGCTGTGAATATATGACCGGCGGCGTGGTGGTAGTACTGGGCTGCACCGGGGTGAATTTTGGTGCCGGTATGACAGGCGGCTTTGCTTATTTACTCGATGAGCAAAACGATTTAGAGCTTAGGTTAAACCCGGAGCTGGTCGAGGCGCTGGAAGTCAGTACGCCGATACTGCAGGAGCACCTGCGCAGCTTATTGCACCAGCACGTAGAAGAAACCGGCAGCGAAAAAGCACAGAAAATCTTAAACGACTTTAACCGTTATTTAAGTCAATTTAAGCTGGTAAAACCAAAAACCAGCGATGTAAACACCTTGTTGGGACACCGCGCACGCTCGTCAGCCGAGCTGCGGGTTCAGGCGATGTAGGGAGACGTTATGGCACAGAATGTATACCAGTTTATCGACGTAAAACGGATTGATCCGCCAAAACGCTCACACAGCGAACGCACTATCGAGTTCGTGGAAATTTATCAGCCAATGACCCACACCCAGGTAGAAGGTCAGGCCGATCGCTGCCTGGATTGCGGCAACCCTTACTGTGAATGGAAGTGCCCGGTGCACAACTATATTCCGCAGTGGTTAAAGCTGGCCAATGAAGGCAAAATTTTAGAAGCTGCCGAACTGGCGCACAAAACCAACAGCCTGCCCGAGGTATGCGGCCGGGTCTGCCCGCAGGATCGCTTATGCGAAGGCGCCTGTACGCTTAACGAAGGCTTTGGCGCCGTTACCATCGGCAGTATTGAAAAGTATATTACCGATAAAGCCTTTGAAATGGGCTGGCGGCCGGATTTATCGGCCGTGGTAAAAACCGAGCGCCGCGTCGCCGTGATCGGTGCCGGCCCGGCAGGTTTAGCTTGCGCTGACGTACTGATCCGCAATGGCGTCACACCGGTGGTGTTCGACCGCTATCCGGAAATCGGCGGCCTGTTAACCTTTGGTATACCGCCGTTTAAGCTGGAAAAAGACGTACTTAAGCTGCGCCGGCAAATTTTCAGCGAAATGGGTATCGAGTTTCGCTTAAACACTAACGTAGGCGTTGATGTCAGCTTTGACAGCTTACTTAACGAGTATGACGCGGTGTTTTTAGCGCTGGGCACCTACACGCCAATGAAAGGCGGCTTAACCAATGAAGACGCACCAGGTGTATATGAAGCATTGCCGTTTTTAATTGGTAATATCAATAACTTAATGGGCTGGCAAACCGAGCACCCGTACGTTAGCTTAAAAGATAAAACTGTAGTGGTATTAGGCGGTGGCGACACGGCAATGGACTGCGTACGCACCTCCATACGTCAGGGCGCAACCAAGGTAAGCTGCGCCTACCGGCGTGACGAAGCCAATATGCCAGGCTCACGTAAAGAAGTACAAAACGCGCGCGAAGAAGGCGTCGAGTTTTTGTTTAACTTACAGCCGTTGGGTATCGAGGTTAATGCAGAAGGTAAAGTGATTGGCGTTAAAGTAGTCACCACCCAAATGGGCGCACCCGATGCCAAAGGCCGCCGCAGCCCCGAGCCGGTGCCAGGCTCCGAGCAGGTGCTACCTGCTGATGCGGTGGTTATTGCTTTTGGTTTTCAGCCCAGCCCGCCGCAGTGGTTAGTCGATATGGGTGTGGAGCTCGATAGCAAAGGCCGGGTTGTTGCCAGCGAAAAGAGTACCTATGCCATGCAAACCAACCAGCAGAAAATCTTTGCCGGTGGCGATATGGTGTTAGGTTCTGATTTGGTAGTTACCGCTATCGCCCAGGGCCGTAAAGCCGCCGAAGGTATACTGGATTACTTAGAAGTATAGGCTTGGAAGTATAAGCCTGGAGGTATAAACAGCAGGTTTAACTACCTGCTGTTGCTTGTGCCATCTGCAGCAGCGGACTGTTAAAGCGAGATTAGGTTTGCCCTAAGCCAACCGTCTATGCCCTGGACGGGCATAGAGGAGTCCCCATGGATGGGTTTACGACGTGTTGGCGTGGGCAAACCGGCTCGAGCACTTCTACACAGCTGGAAGTTACTGAAAAGGACAACAACATGCCCCACTTCACCCTACCCGACCTCTGCGACGCCCACGCCGACTCTATTCGCGTAGCCGAGCCCATTTTTCAAAACTACGGCGGCAAAACCGCCTTTGGCGGGCAAATTGTTACGGTGAAATGCTTTGAAGATAATTCCAAAGTTAAACAATTAGTCGCCACACCGGGCCAGGGTAAAGTGTTAGTGGTAGACGGTGGCGGCTCTAAACGCCATGCCCTGCTCGGTGATATGCTGGCCGAACAAGCCGCAGCAAACGGCTGGGAGGGTATTATTATCAACGGCTGTATTCGTGATATCGACGAGATCCGCCAAACGCCGCTCGGTGTTCAGGCGCTGGGTATTCACCCGATGAAAACCGACAAGCGCGATCTAGGTGATATCAATCTAACGGTAACTTTCGCCGGGGTAGATTTTATCCCCGGCCAGTTTGTCTATGCCGATAACAACGGCGTGCTGGTCGCGATTAAAGCCCTGCAGTAACCAGCTGCTTTATCTTTAGCGCTTTTTCAAAATGGTCCAGCCGCTGGGTTTGGATCCACCAGGTCGCCGCTTCCATTAATAGCGCCGGGTCATCGTTTTTATTGGCAAAAAAGGCGTAAAACGACACGCCCACTGTCTCGCCTTTGGCGAGGATCTTTTTGTCACAAACGGCAATAATTTTTTGTCTTAATGCATCGCGCATAGTGCGGTAGTTCCTGCGGTTAAAATGGGTTACAAGCAGTGCCTTGGTGAAAAATCATCTGCCAGTTTTCAGCATCAAAGCGCCAGAGAGAGCTGCGCACCGAATAGCTGGGGCTATTGCTCTCTGCACGCTGTATCGTTGCACGGTAAGTCAGCTGCGCCAGGCCATCGGCCAAAACCCGGCAGTCAAAATCTTGTTGGCTAATAACCGGCGGCGTTTCAGCTGGCAGGCGTTGTAGCACATCAGCTTTACCAAAGCAGCGGCCGGTAGCGGAGATTTCATGAAAATCATCGGCCAGATAGCGGTCTAGCAGTTCAACTGATAATCGGGTGGCAGGCTGCACCAGCAGCTGTTCCAGCTCAATTAATTGCTGTTTAGTGGTGTCGCTATGCAATTTTTAAGATCTCCGCTAAAGCTGGTCTGGTACTCAGGGCTGGCTAGGGTGGTATACCCTAAACCAGGTTGTTCATGCGGATAATAATACCAAGATTTTGATATGAGAAACCGCGCCTGAGCAGCAAAGGCAAAAGGCAAGACCTGACCCTGAGGTACGCGTAATGAGATAGCACTATTTTTTTAGATAGCCCGGCGGCTCAAGTAAAATAGTGGCAAAGTCCAGCCAATCCTCATCAGTTAGCGGCTCGGTTGTTCTTCCTACAACCACCTCTGTGGGCTGTGCTGCGACATCAAACGGCTCGCACGCTGTCCCCTGATGAAAAATCATCTGCCAGTGTTCGCCATCAAAACGATAGATTGAACTGCGCACCGAGTAGCTTGGGCTATCGTTTCCTGCGCGCTGTATCGTGGCGCGGTAAGTAAGCTGCGCCAGGCCATCGGCCAAAACCTTGCAGGTAAAGTCTTGTTGGGTAATCTCAGGTGGCGTTTCTGTTGGTAAACGCTCAAGCACATCCGCTTTACCAAAACAGCGGCCGGTTGCGCCGATTTCATAAAAATCATCGGCTAAATAGCGGTTAAGTAGTTCGGCAGATAAACGCGTAGCGGGCTGTACCAGTAGCTGTTCCAGTTCAATTAAATGCTGTGTAAGCAGCTTGCAGTCCATGGTATTCCCGAATCTATGGGTCAAAAAAATATTTAACACAGACTATAGAAGAAGAGAGGCCGCATTTGGCTTTCTCATACAACTATAGGAATTCTAATATGTACGACGACCTTATTCTGCCAACGATACATCTTTTCACCGCTATTGCGCACGCAATGACCGAATATTTTAAACTGAAGCAGCTACACACCAGCGGCTGCACTCAGCTGAACATCAACGTACGCAACTCTTTTCAACACCCCTTTTAATAGCTCGTTTCACGATTTCTACACATCTAAAAGTTGATGCGACGTTTTATTTGTTTATAATCGGTTAACTTTGAATGCTAGGAACCAATGACATGGATGTTAAACGCGCAGAACTGAAAATCACGATAGCCAAGTTAATTGAGCTGGCATACTCAACGGACAACGATCTTACAGTGAAACTGATGGCTAAATCAGGCAGTACCAAGCTGACAATAGATCAGAACGGCAAAGCTACGTTATCTGGAGCAGCAGGCAATCTGACATTTAGCGGCTCACCAGCGCTCGAGCAGATTGGTGCAAAAATTAAACGGGTAAGCATAAGCTTCACACGTGGAAGCGACAATAACGTTAAATACACCGCTACATTCAGCCTGGAAATTATAAGCATGTCAGTATCAGGCGAATTTGATATAGAGGCGCTTATTCTATCCTGCTCAGGCTTGCTGTGCCGTGCAGCAAGGGCAATGAAAGGCCGAAACCAAGCTCTTGAGCACCAGTACCAGCAAATAATGGGGAACTAGGGATGAAATATATTGTTAGTGCCGCAGCCCTATTGGCTTTGATCGGTTGCGCGGCGACAAAGCCGGTTTCTTTGTTCCAAACCTACACTGATTACAGCAGCCAGATGAATGCCGAAAATGTCGAGCAACTGGCACCGATTTACTTTAGTTCTAACCTGTTACCGCAGTCGTTTAGTGATGCTAGCGTCACACAGCAATTGCTGTTTAAAAACATGATGGCTAAGTCATTGCAGCATAAAGAGTTAATCACTGGGAACAGTGGTTGCGTGGCAGTAGTCGGCCAGGACAATGAGCAACAGCCACTGCAGTTTAATTTGGCTTACCGTGCTGAGAACGACAGCTGGTTAATTGAGCAGGTTCACGTTGTGTTTCTGGAACAATTCACTGAGCTTAAGCCGATAACCAATTGCGCGGAGTTGTTTCCCGGCTAATTTGAGTTATCCAACCGCTGCTACTATGCTCCACTCAGGTTATTTATTACGGCCAGTTTTATGATTACCGCTGAACAAATCAAACAGCTTTCCACCGCCGAAAAACTGCAGGTGATGGAAACCTTGTGGCAAGAACTCACTACCGAAGGTGCCGATAAACTCGCCTCCCCTGCCTGGCATCAGCAAGCTTTACAGCAAACAGAAAATGCGGTTAGAGAAGGTGATGAAGTAACGCATGACTGGGAGCTGGCGAAGCAGAGTTTACGTAATAAATTCCGATGAAAATTAAGGTTCTCACTGCTGCAATAAACGATCTGGAGAATGGCCGTTTGTTCTATCAACAGCAAGGAGAGCATCTTGGTGACTACTTCCTGGACGCCCTGTTTAGTGATATTGATTCTCTAGTTATTTACGCCGGTATCCACCAGCAGGTTTTTGGCCATTAACGAATGCTGGCACATCGTTTTCCTTATGCAATTTATTACAAAATGCCAAAGCCAGATGAAGCGGTAGTGTGGCGAGTATTAGATATGCAGGCTAAACCCGCAAAGACAGCTAAAAGCCTGGAGTCCTAGCGCTTAGTTGACAGTCAAAAGGCAAGACCTGACCCCGAAGACAGACACGAAGACAGACACTATCTGAAATTCATTAGCTGGTTTTTCAATTTGATAATACTCACCCACTTCGATTACTTTTCCGAAATCGATTTTAAAATTATTATCAGCCGGCTTTTCAGGTACTACTGTACATCCCGACAAAAGCAGTAAAATTATAAATAAAACCTGTCTTTTCATATGTGTCCCTTTAAATCACTAACAGTATGAATGGCAGCATCCCAGATATTGCCCAGCCGTTTTGCCAAAAGTTAAAATGCATTAGACCTGACACTGTACTTCCATAAGTTTGTCGTAATTAGTTTTACCCTTTGTTGGCTATTGCACTAGCCACTATTTTTTGCACCTCTGGTACATCACTTGTGCCAAAACGCTCCATTAACTCGTCATACACTATTATTGCTTCTTCTGAACGCTCCAGTTGGCCCAACGTGATACCTTTATATAGCATTGACTTAGCCACTGCTTCTTGCACCTCTGGTAAATCGCTAGTGCCAAAACGTTGGATTAGTTCATCATACACGGTGATTTCGTCTTCTGAGCGATCCAGCTTGCCCAGCCTTACGCCTTTGTTGATCAGAGCCATGACCACTTGCTCTTGCACTTCTGGCACAGTGCTCGTGCCAAAACGCTGGATTAGCTCGTCATAGACCGGGAATGCATTTTCTGAACGCTCCACTTTATCCAGCGTAATGCCTTTGAATAGCATTCCCTTAGCCACTGCCTCTTGCACCTCTGGTAAAACGCTTGTACCAAACCGCTGGATTAGTTCGTCCCACACCGAGATTGCGTCTTCTGAACGCTCCACTTTATCCAGCGTAATTCCTTTGAATAGCATTCCCTTAGCCAACGCCTCTTGCAACTCTGGCACATCACTTGTGCCAAAACGCTGGATTAGCTCGTCATACACAGTGATTGCATTTGCTGAACGACCCAGCTGCCCCTCCGTTATACCTTTATTGACGAGTGCCTGAGCCACTGATTCTTGCACTTCTAGCACATCGCTCGTGCCAAAACGCTGGATCAGCTCGTCATAGACCAGGATTTCGCCTTCTGGCCGATCCAGCTGACCTAACGTGATGCCCTTGTACAGCAAAGCCTGAGCCACTTTCTTTTGCACTTCTGGCACATCGCTTATACCATAACGCTGGATTAGCTCGTCATACACCATTATTTCGTTTTCTGAACGACCCAGCTTGCCCAAGCTTACGCCTTTGTTGACCAGTGCCTGAGCTACTAATTCGTGCACTTCGGGCACATCGCTTGTGCCAAAACGCTGGATTATTTCGTCATACACGGTGATTGCGTCTTCAAAACACTCAAGCATGCCCAGCCTTACGCCTTTGTTGACCAATGCCTTGACCACTAGCTCTTGCATTTCTGGCAAAGTGCTAGTGCCAAAACGCTGGATTAGCTCGTCATACACAGTGATTGCATTTGCTGAGCGACCCAGCTGCCCCTCCGTTATACCTTTATTGACGAGTGCCTGAGCCACTGATTCTTGTATTTCTGGCACATCGCTCATACCAAAACGCTGGATAAGCTCGTCATACACCACTATTTCGTTTTCTGAACGACCCAGCTGCCCCAGCGTGATGCCTTTGTTGACCATTGCCTGAGCCACTTGATCTTGCACCCCTGATACATCGCTTAGACCAAAACGCTGGATTAGCTCATCATAAACTTTGATTTCCAGCTCGAGATCAGTTTGCTTGAGTGCCCATCTCAAATAAGCCTTAGCAACCCAGTCTTGCTCAGCAATTTCCAAACTTCTGGCCGATTTAGAATGATTAATAATGTCCTGAAATTTACCCTGTAAATACAATTCAAGATAGTTTGGACCATGTGTTTCTTTTTCTCGTTGCTGTGCCTGTTTTAGACGTTGCCGCAACCCTTGCAAAATATCGTGAGTAATTGTTGAAGCAGACATGCCAACATCAGATTGATCGCCGGTTTTTATTTTATTCTCATTGCGTTGTGGAAACGCTGAGACTGCTTCTAACTCATCGAGTTGGTGAGCATATGGATCAGTAAAAATCATCGGCGGAAAACAATCTAGCTGTTGCGCCAATTCGATCAAAAATAAATCAGCTCCATCAGCACAGCGCATATAATGCGCTAAGTTTGTTTGCAAAATAGAATCGGCAATATGCGAGGGCGCTTGCTCAGCCATATCCACCCAAAACAGCCGGTGTTGACCTGAAAAATGATTTTTAATCTGTGGGAAAAAAGCATCCGCCTGCCCACTATAACCAATAAACAATGCTGGCGATTCATTTAAAGTCGCGCGAACAAATTGGCTCAATTGCAACGCATGATCGGCTGTTTCTTCATCAGAGTTAAGCTGGGCAAAACCGTGGCTCTGTCCGTGCAAATGTACAACGGCTGGGTTATCAATTAAATGATAGAGGTTTAAATTGGCAGCTGTAAAATCGTAAGTTGCGGGATACAAACCCAATAATCCACAGCTACGTGCCAATAAATTATCGAAGTTAAAAGTTAAAACTCGGCCAATATAACCTGCCCGCAACAAACACGCTAAAGCAATATGCGCCCAATTGATCTTTGCTTTGTCAATATAGCCTTTCAGAAAGCGTCTACGGTCATCGCGTCCAATTTGTGCCATGCACTTTCCGTAGTCTTCGCGATCAGCACCAACCAGTAACTTCAGCTCAGTTTTAAAATGCTTTTGCATATCTTCTATTAGTTGTTTCGCCAGTGGAATTCCCGCCTTGAAAGAGCAACCCGCACCAGTAAAAAATACGAATGGCTTTTCGCTTTCCTTTGCTTTACGAATAAATTCAGCCAAATCAGCAATAGAATATTGTTGTGACACTTTGCCCATTCTCCTCAAACCTTGTTTTAATTTAATAACTTCGGGGATGGGTCTTGCCTTTTGTCATACCTTCAGTTGTTTTATCAAACCAGCTAACTGTCAATCAGCTACCACCTTTACCTTAAACTTAAACACCGTCAAGTATTTAAATCGGCTAAGCTATTGAACCAGCGTACAGTTCTTTACCAAAACCAGCGGTCGCATCAAAATCCATGCTGCCATTTGGAGTTCAAATAAAACCAACGAACTTCTGATTTAATGCTGATATTGCCGCTTTCTGGTTGTTTTTTGTGCTAAAAATTTGTTCTGGCGTTAGTTGAAACCTGCTTCAATAAGAAAAGAATTTTCTGTTCCGTGTAATCTCACCTGATTAACCAACAGCCCCCCAGCCAGAAAACTATTTTCTTGCTTGCTCAATACACTTTAAAAAGTTACTATTTTTTTAACTTTAATTTACAAGGATGAAGGATGAAACAAGCAAGCCACCAGTTGGCAGATCGCACATATGCCCAGTTACGGGAACAAAGCCGGTTAAAGTCTTTAGAGAAAATGCCATTGAACATTCGGGAAGCGGTAACGCTTGACGATATTACAGGCAGAACAATGGCGCAGTTATCCCGTTGGGAGGCGCATCCTGATCGCCGGGTAATGTGGTCGTGGCAGCATTGGGCCAGCCGTTACGCCGCCATTTATCCTAAACGGTTTGAGCTCGCTATCTGGTTTCATAGTAAGCTGTGCAGTGTGTCATTGGGTCGACCAACCTGGGGTGCCGGCAAATTGCGTTTAGATATGATTGAATCTTCTCCTGAGAAAACACCACTAACAGGCCAGACGGTACAATTAACGGTTTTAGTCGCGGAAACTTATGCAGACATTATTGGCGCTGAGCAGATCAGAATAATGAACCCAATAAACAGCAAAGTACGTTCGCATTATGAAGCTATGGGCTTCACCTATGTTGGCGGTAAAAGTGACTACTGTGTGAAGGATTTACTATGAACAAACGAACTGACAGGCCTGAACCCGGTACTCCCGAGTTTGACGAATGGCTTGGTAAGCGGATAGCCAAACGCGTTAAAGAGCTGGAAAGCGTACCCGATTTAGAAGACGAAGTTGGCGTATTGTCCGGTAGCTTTGAAAGCATGACTAATACCGATGCTGAAGCCTTTCCTGACGAACCGGAAGAATATATGCCGCATGAACGGGTAAAGATTGTGGTAGATAACAACAGTAAAAAGAAACCCTAGGACTTTAAGGACTCGAAGTTCAACAGCAAAACCTGGCTTAGCTGCTGCTGATAACCGACTGCTCAAGTAAACCTAACCAGGCTGGGTGGAATTAGCCGTTTGCACAGTAATTTGCAGCCCCAGTGCTTTGGCAACCTTGGCTACAGTAGCAAAGGTAGGGTTGCCGTCTGGTGAAAAAGCTTTATACAAGCCTTCGCGGCTGATGCCGGTATCGCGCGCCAGTTGGCTCATATTTTTCGCTTTGGCAATTACACCTAACGCATGCACAATAAAAGCCGGATCATCACCCGCTTCTTCAATGCAGGCTTCAAGATATAGCTGAATATCTTCGTCAGTTTTTAAATGCTCTGCGCTGTCCCAGCGCATGGTTTTAATAGCCATAACCTACACCTCTGCCCATATCGTTTGACTACAGCAGCTTACGCCACTGATTTGGCAATATTCTGCGCCACAACATAGGCTTTGTACTGGGCGTCAATTTTAAAAAACACCTCTACCGGCGCGTTATAAACCCGCTTAATCTTGGTTGCCAGATCAATGCTTAACTCACTTTCGCCATTTATAAAACGGGTGATGGTAGATTTAGCCACATTCAGATCACGGGCTGCATCGGCTGCTGTCAGGTTTTTACGCTGAAGATAGCGTTTAAAATGTGCGCCGGCGGCTTTTGGCGGGCCAATCAGGCCCATCTCGCGCAGGTTTTCACTGCTTAGCAATTCCGTATTGTTTGTCATTTCATCTATTACCTTAACGTTGAAACGCGCGTTGAAATTACACGGCGAACCTTATGTCAATACAGCTTAGCCCTTGAGCCAACTGTTGAAAAGCGTTGACGCCAGCGCCTTGCCAGAGAGCTAACCTCTGGCCTCAAACAATGCCGTTTGCTTTAGCCCCGCTATCCGCTAAGCTGCTTTACACCCTTTCTCCTACTGCCGGATAGACCATGCGTATGCTGTTTACTCTGACAGGCTATGTGCTGGCTGGCTATTGCCTGCTGTGCTTATTGCTGTATCTGTTACAGCGGCAGTTTCCGCTGTTTCCGGTTAAGTGGTTGCTAAAAGATACTTACAACTCTGTGGCCTATGCGCCTGGCATTAACAGCCCGACGCTGATTTTACTGGCAGAACAAGATGAAATTATCGGCCGTACCCACAGCGAGGCGCTGTACCGGGCATTTGCGCCCGGCGTTGCCACGCTTAAAAGCTACAGCGGTAGCCACAATACTAACCTACCCGCCAGCCAGCTTGCCGCCTGGCTTGCCGCTGCAACACTCTGATGCAAGATCCCGATGCGCCACCGGTACATTGAGTGCCCTTGGGGTTCTGTTAGGCTCTAACAACTGCGCTAAATTAGCTGGCGCGTTAGCGGTCTTTGTATGTTTTATTTGCCTCAAAAGCTTCCAGCTCCAGCGGCGAGTTGTCGTAGCCGTAGTTAACTAAATCGGCAAAGTGTTGAGTGATCACCTGCTTTAAGCTGGCACGCTCTATTTGCAACACATGCACCAGCTCGTGCGCGAGCTTAGGCGTATTTAGCGGATAGTCTTTTCTGACATAAATCGAGTAACCAAATACCTGAGCGTTGTTAACTATGCCATCGCCAATAAAACCTGTGGCCTCACCGACGAATTTCAGCATAGGATTGTGATGCGGAAATGGCACGGCATCGACGTACACCAACCTGACTTCTTCCGGTTTTTTTATGCCGATCTCTTTGGCAAGTGCTAACTGCGCTTCGTTAAGCGGCTCACCCATTTTTACACCAGCAGCTTCTGTTTCAAGGGCCCAGTCGATATATTGTGGCAAAATGACTGCTGAAATAATGCTTTGCTTAAATACGATTACTGCGCCAATAAGCGCCAGCACAAAAGACAATACTATGGTTATTTTTTTCATCCAGCTTAATGTCCAATCTGTTAGTGGCGTTTATTATGCTTGCTAAACTGCTCTTTGTCGAAAAAATGCAATAAAACAACATACTTAGGCACCAGGGGCTTGGGGTCACCAGGGGCTTGGGGTCAGGCCTTGCTATTTGCCTGATACACACTGCTTTGTATATCAACCCCAACGCAGCTTCGACCTTTGTCTAATTTGCCCTTATAGACGATCGGTCTATTATTCTTGCATGACGACATTAAATACCACACCCCGCCGAGGCCGGCCGCCCAGAACGGCACAACAGCGGGATATCCGCGCCGAGCTTATTCGAAGCGGGCTTGAGCATTTAACCGAAATCGGTTTTACCGCCTCTGGCCTGGATAAGGTGCTAAAAAGCGTCGGGGTGCCTAAAGGCTCGTTTTATTTTTACTTCAAAAGTAAAGAAGCCTTTGGCCATGCCGTGCTTGATAGCTACGCCAACTACTTTGCCAGCAAGCTTGATAGCTGCTTGCTTGATCAGCGCTTTTCGCCGCTTACGCGGATTGGCAATTTTGTTGACGATGCCAAACAGGGCATGGCCCGGCATAGGTTTAAGCGCGGTTGCCTGGTGGGCAATTTAGGCCAGGAAGTAGATGTATTACCCGAAAGCTTTCGAGCGGTGCTGATAGCTATCTTTCAAAGCTGGCAGCAGCGTATTGCTGCCTGTCTGCGCGAGGCGCAACTGGCCGGTGAGTTAGCGCCAACGGCTGATTGCACTGCACTGGCCGAGTTTTTCTGGATTGGCTGGGAGGGCGCGGTCAGCCGCTCGCGGCTGGAGCAAAGTACAAAACCGTTAGAGCGCTATCTGGCGCTGTTTATTCAGGGGTTAGGCAAGTAAATTTTGTTAATAAATAGGCGTTACGTCTATTGGGGAGACACTATGTTTAAAGGCGTATTAATTGAAAAAGACGAGAGCGGTTATCATGCCGCGCTTAAAGATTTAGACGACTCTGTGCTAATGGACGGCGATACGCGGCTTAGTGTGGCTTACAGCACGCTTAATTATAAAGATGCGCTGGCCATTAGCGGTAAAGCCCCGGTGGTGCGTAAATTTCCCATGATCCCCGGCATTGATTTAGCCGGCACAGTAATAAGCTGCAGCTCGGGTAAGTTTAAAGCCGGTGACGAGGTGCTGCTAAACGGTTTTGGCGTTGGTGAAGCGCACTGCGGCGGCCTGGCACAACAAGCCCAACTTAACAGCGAATGGTTAATTGCCCTGCCCAAGGGGTTAACAGCCAAACAGGCAATGGCAATTGGTACTGCAGGCTACACCGCTATGCTGTGTGTGATGGCGCTGCAAAAGCATGGCGTAAAGCCGGGAAACGGCGAAATACTGGTTACCGGCGCCAATGGCGGCGTCGGCAGTTATGCCATAGCGATACTGGCTAAACTGGGTTACAGCGTTGTCGCCGCGACCGGCAGAATGGCAGAAGCCGGCTATTTAACCGCGCTTGGCGCCAGCGATATTATTGACCGGCACACCCTGTCTGAACCCGGTAAACCGCTGGCGAAAGAGCGCTGGGCTGGCGTAGTTGATTCTGTCGGCAGCCATACTCTGGTTAATGCCTGTGCCAGTACCAAGTACGGTGGTATTGTTGCTGCCTGTGGTCTGGCGCAGGGCATGGATTTACCAGGCACGGTAGCGCCCTTTATTCTGCGCGGTGTGACCTTAGCCGGCATCGACAGCGTGATGCGCCCGCTTCAAGATCGCATCGAGGCCTGGGAAAAGTTGGCAACGCTGTTGGACGCCGGCACGCTGGAAAATATCGCCACCGAAATCGGTTTATCGCAGGTGTGTGACACCGCACAGCAATTGCTCGAGGGCAAGGTGCGTGGACGTATCGTAGTGAATGTAAACCAGCTTTAAGCCAAGCCATCAGCGGTAATACACAGCTACTGTTTAGCTAGGCTATGGTTACCGCTGCAAAGGCACACTAGCGTTAGCCTGTCTTGCCGTTAGTGATCTTTGCCCGCTATTGCCTCAACAGTGCCATTGCTGGCGATAACCTGATACTGGCCCGGCGAAACCACTATAGGTGCAGGAAAGCCGCGCCCCAGTACCCGCATGCCATCGTTATTTTCACCTTCTGCGTTGGCAAAACCGTTGTTGACCACTGCAGCAAAATGCTCGTACGACGCCCACACCACGATATTGACATACTGAATGCTGCCATCGTCCTGCCGGTTAATCGATTTATAAAAGGTCGAACTGACAAAGCCGGCTTGTTTACTAAAGTAATTTACATATTCCTGGCGCACGTGCTCGGCTTGCTGCTCCATGCCGGCAGGTACGGAAATGGTATTAATAACACTTAACTGCGGCATAAAAACCTTTCCTGTTATGTCAGATATTTACTAAAGATCCCGCAAAGGTCACTTTGCTGCCGCTACTGAAAATATCAGCAGCATTTTATCTCAAGCCTTTAGCGGGTTCAGTGGCCACGTTGCCTTGTAGTGTTCGCAGTATTAACCGCGCATATTGTTTGTAACCTTGTTCATCAAAAGCGCTTGATGACGGATTCATAAAGCCATGCGTAAAACGGGTAGGTTGTGCGCTTACACCCGGTTTAGTTTGTAACTGCGCACAGACAGAAGCCACATCAAAATGCGGCTCGCTGTGGCCAAAGATAACCTCAGTGGCTAGTTGCGGTTGAAGCGCCAGATGCTGGTGAATTTGGCCGGGGTAAAACAGTATCGCCTGCTTTACCTGAGCGCTGTCGCATGTTGCCAGTGCGCGCCATAGTGCCGTCGCGCCAGCACTAAAACCCAGAGCGATATCGTATGGCTGCCCGCTGCGTTGCAGCGCCTGTGCCGCGATAACAGCATAATTATCGTGCCCACACTGGGCGATATAAGCGTCATAGGCCTGAGCTTCACCGGTAAACTGCTGCGCCTTACCCTGATAAGGGTCAACCAGGTGCAGCGTGGCGCCGCTTTGGCGTAAGTCGGCCAGCAGACGTTCCAGGCCTGAACAGGCTCCAAAGATATCGCTAATTACTAAAACTACTTTTGTCATTCAACCCCATTGCAGCGGTACGGCTGCCGATGTTTGCGCAATTAACAGTTGCTGTTGAACCAGCATCCCGGTCTGTGACAGCACCGCCTGTTTCGTCAACAAGGTGGTGCCGGTATCGGCCTGCAGACTAACCCAGGCATTACGGCCACTTTTCTTGGCACAATACAGCGCTTTGTCGGCAATATTGATAACATCCTGCCAGCTTAATAACTGATGCTGAGCAGTAATAAACGGATAGGAAGCGCAACCAATCGAAATAGTGCAATTTAACGTCACACCGTTGCCAAGTTCAAACTGCGTGGCGGCAACTTCCTGGCGTAAACGTTCGGCCAGTGCTAACGCATTGCACCAGTCGGTTTGCCTGGCCACTACCAGAAATTCTTCACCGCCCCAGCGGATAAAATAATCGGAATGACGAAAGATTTTCTCCAGCTTAAGTGGTATCTGTTTTAACAAACTGTCCCCCCCGGCATGGCCATAATTGTCATTTACCGCTTTAAAGTGATCGATATCAATCAGAAAAAAGTGCAGCTTCGCTTTGTCTGCCTCAGCACCGTCGCCTGCCGGTGCGGCAAAGAAGCGTTGGATAGCATGAATATCGGCGGCTAATACCTGCGTTAAGAAGCGGCGGTTTTTCAGCCCGGTTAACGGATCGGTCAGGCTGGCTTGCTCCAGTTCTTTATTTGCTTTATCCAGTTCCAGATTACGCCGTGACAACTCCCGGGTTTGTTCATTTACCAACGCCTGCAAACGGGCGCCTTTTAATTTTAAGTAGCGCACCCGGCGCTGAAACCCTAAGTACAGCGCGGTAAGAATACCCAGACACAGCAAGGCCCTGAACCACCAGTACTCATACCAGGCCGGTTGTTGCACTATGCTAAGTGCCAGCTGATGCGGGCTCCATTGTCCGGCTTTATTGCTGGCTTTAATCTGTAGTGTGTACTCACCCGGGTCCAGGTTGGTATAGGTTGCAACGCGATGTTGTGCACTGCTGTACTGCCAATCGTTGTCATACCCCAGCAGCTGGTAAGCGTATTGGTTGTGCTCTGGCGCTGAGTAATCCAAAGCCGAGAACTCTACGCTTAAACTGCGTACCTCTGCTGACAGCACCACGGCTTTACCGGCAATAACGGGCTGGCTGATGCCATCTACCGATAACTCGCTAATCACCACCGGCGGCTGGTAATCCCAGCTGGTGTAACGCTGCGGGCGCACCATCAATAAACCTTTGGTACCGCCGTACAACAAGGTGCCGTCACGCAGCTTAGCATAGCTGCCAACCCAAACCGTACCGATATCAATACCATCGGCCTTACCCAGGCTGCGAAACTGTAACGGCTGCCGCTCTAACAGATGCCACTGTGTCCAGATTCGGCCGCTCTCGTCCGCTAATAAATTGGCGCCCATATATAAACCGGCTTTACCGGCTTTAGCACTTATTGCCTCAAAGTGCGCTTGATCACCCTGCCAGCCGCTAAAGCGATGCAAACCGCCGCGGGTATCTACCCAAAGCTGCCCCTCTGCATCAACCAGCAGGCCGGAAACCAGATTGTCGGCCAGGCTATGCGGATTGTCCGGCTGATGAAAAATGCCACTTAACTGGCTGGCACCTGGCGCTAAGACATATAAACCATTAGTGGTCCCCACCCATAAATAGCCATCCGCTGTTTTTGCCAGTGCATTGACAAATTCGCTCATCGGTTGATTATTGCTAAGCAAAAACGATTCAAAACGGTTACTGCTGGCATGCCAGCGCGCTAAGCCACTGCGCGTACCCACCCAGATGTTTTCGTGTTGATCGGCCAGTAAAGTGCGGACAAAGTTGCCAGGCAGACCATGCTGCACAGAGTAATGCTGAAAGTCTTTGGTGTCGGCGCGATACCGGTACAGCCCACTGTCCATGCCGACCCATATGGTGCCACCTTCTGTCTGCACCATAGTACGGACTAAGCTGTTGCCCAGCGCGTTGGCGTTGTTGTTGTCGGGCTTAATGGTATACAGCAACCCCTTTGTTGGCGAAACAACGTCTATTCCCTTACCCCAACTGCCCAGCCAGACCGTACCGTCGGCCAGTTCTAACACCGAGCGTACATTGCTGAAGCTGAGAAACCCGGGCCGTACCGGGCTGTGCCGCAGCGTACGAAAGGCTGCATTTGATGGGTTGTATCGGTTTAAGCCACCGCCCCAGGTTGCAATAAATACCATACCGGAGCGGTCGAGCCAAAAATCGGCTACCGCATTCGAAGTTATACTGCCGGTCATGGCGGCATCATGCAGAATATGCTCAGCTACCACGCCGGTTTGCGGCTCGATGATGAGGATGCCACTGCCGTACAAACCTACCCACAGCTGGTCTTTTACCTGAGTAATGGCCCTGACTTCAGGATTGGCCGGTACGCCATCCAGCCTGATCCTGGTGTCTATATGCTGTATTTGTCCGCTGTCAGGGCGATACACACTCAGGCCGTGCATGCGGGTACCCACCCAGATAGCGCCATCATTTGCCTGGAATAATTCGCGGATTTCCTGGCCGGCAAACGCTGCTGTCGTCTTATCTGCGGCCTGAAAGGCGACAATGGCGTCGCTTGCCGCCGTCTTAACATAGAGACCGTTTTGTGTGCCCAGCCATAAATTATTATGTTTATCTAACAGCAGCGCCAGAATACGCTTATCTGGCTGTTTATTACCGGCGGGCAGTTGTGGACGATAGGCTGTTATCTGTGCCCTGGCAGTATCAAAGTAATCCAGGCCATTACCGGTGCCTATCCAAACGCCGCCGTCAGCCGCAGCGGTGATTGCCCAGACATCATTATGCGACAAGCTGTTGGCCGTGCCCGTTGCATTGCTATAGTTGGTAAATTGTTCCGTCGCCGGATCAAACACTGACAGGCCGTTAGAGGTAGTACCTATCCAGAGTCGGCCATCATTAGCCAGCCATAGAGTATTGATAAAGTTGCCGCTAAGGGATGCCGGGTCGTCGGGGTTGTGCTGATATTTTTTGAAATGGTAGCCATCAAAGCGCAGCAGGCCAAACTGGGTGCCAATCCACAAAAATCCGCTGTTATCCTGCGCCAGGGCTGTCACTACGCCGCCAGGTATAGCGTCTTCGTTGCCAACGGTATCGAAGTATCGCTGCCCCAAGCTAAACAGGTCGCCATCTTGCGCAGCATACGCCAGACGGCATTGGCACAGCACAAGCAACAACAGCGGGACTATTAGCCGGTAGGTCCAATCCTGATTGGCGGGCATTTTTACCTTGCAATCCTCAGCTTAGTGCACAGGTGGCGCCAGCGTTTAGCGCCACATTAGATTATGCTTGCAAAGGTAGCAGAACAACAGCTGCAATCCAAGAGGCCAGGCTAAGCACCAATCAGCCATAACGCCTTGTTGATGCCGCTGTTGCTCTGTCGTGCGTAAAGGGTTTAGGGCACAAAAGCCGGTAACACTTTTTCGGCGATCATTTGTAAATACGCCTGCCGTGCATGGCCGGTTACCACCACCAGCAGATCCAGCTCAGCTACCAGCAAGATGGTGATGCCACCACCGCCCTGGGCAGAAATGCTGCGGTACTGTTTGTCAGCAAGCTGCATTGCCGTTTGCCACCAAAAGTAGCCATAGGCCGAATTTGATAAGCTGGCGCCGGCATAAAAATTCTGTACCTGCTCATCGCTCAGTTCAACATGCCCGGCCGTGGCCTGGCTGATAAAGGCGGCCGGGATCAGCTGCTCGCCCTGCCAGTTGCCGTTATTTAACACCAGGCTGCCCAGTTTCAGCATATCGCGCGAAGTCAGGCTGGCAAATGCCCCCGCTGTTGGCACGCCATCCTGCTCGGTACGCCAGTCATAGTTAACGATACCCAACTTGCCAAATAACTGCTGTTTAATAAAATCCTGCGCTGAGCCCGGCACTACAGCGTCCAGTACCTGCATCACGATATCCGGGTTTGGCCCCTGGTAATTAAAGGTCTGCGATTGCTTAGTCACAGCTTCGCTATCTTCGAAAAAAGCCTGTAGGCGCTTAATACCGTAATAACGCCCGGGCTGGCTACCATATTGTCTGATTCTGTCAGCGCTGAACTTAAGGCCGGAGCGCATTGTCATGGCCTGATGCAGCGTGATGTTGTCTATACCGGCGACAAATTTTGTCTGATCTAGGCCTTGCAAAAAACTCAGTACAGGTTTGTCTAAATCGGCCAGCGATAAATAACCCAGCTGTATAGCACGGCCTATAGCCAGACTGGTGTAGGTTTTAGTAGCAGACGATTGCGGATGCGGCAAATCGATACGCCCGCGCAAATAGTAAGACTCAAACAGCAACTTACCTTTATGGCTGATCAGTAAGCTGTCAACTTCGCCATGTTGCTTGTCTGCTATTTCGCTGGCCAGTCTGCTGATCAGCGTCTTGTCGCCGCCATCTTGCCCCAGCACGCCTGTTGCTATACCGTCTTGCAGCTGTGCCGGTGCAGAGGTAGTAAAGGGCTGCTCCAGCGGGGCAATATCCCAGAAGGTGTGGCTAATTTGTGGCACACGCCAATGGATAATTTTAGCCTCCTCGGCCGTTGCGGTTGGTGCCTGATGTGGCTGCACAGCCGCATCTGCTGCTATGGCGCCACTCGCCATACTTAACAAGGTTATTGATATTAAACGATTAAATTTCATAAAAGCGCCTTTTGTCTTAATGCTATTTTGCCTGGCTATCGCAAAGCCCATCGCCCACCAGCTGTTGTGATAGCGGATAGCTAAGCAGGTTAGTGCGGCAACGACATAAAGCTGGAATTTCCACTGACTTTTGGCTGACTTTTCGCTGATTCTCCAAAAAACGTTAGTTATCAGCTGGTTGATTAATTGCATTAGCGGTGGTGCCGATTTACTCTAGCCTGATGTGTTTCGCTTTGGCTTCTGTAGTCTGGCATCTATTGGTTAGCAGGTCGCTATGTCACAGCAATATTGGATTGGTGGTTTTTATATTGATTTGTCGCGCAATCAAATTACCCACCTTAATGAAACAACAACCCTGGCGCCGAAAGCTTTAGCTGTACTGACGTATCTGGCGCAGCATCAGGGTAAGGTGGTAAGCCAGGATGAATTACTGACAGAGGTGTGGCAAGGCACTATAGTGTCACCCAATACGCTACAGCGCAGCATTACCCAGCTAAGAAAAGCGCTCGGTGACGATGGTAAAGTTCAGGGCTATATCAAAACCCATGCTAAAAAAGGTTATAGCCTGGAAGCTGATGTGCGCTGGCAACCTGAAGCCGCCCCCCAACCCGCCGCGGCAGCAGCGCCAATGGCCGCCGCGATGCCGGCCAAGCGCCGTTATGCCGGCTTAACTCAGTTTAACCTTGGCCTGCTGCTGTTCGCGGTGTTGCTGGTTACAATGTTGCTGGGTGCAGGATTACTGTGGCAAGGTTTTTTGCCGCAGACAACAACCCAATTTAAAATCAGTGAATTTCGCCCGCTTACCGCCAATGACAACAAAGAGGTGGCGGGTATTTATTCGCCAGACGGCCAATATATTGTTTTTCATCGTTATTCCACTGAGTTTTGCCGTAACACTATCTGGGCAAAACACATTAAAACCCAGCAAGAGTTTCAGCTGAGTAAAAATTTAGATTCTAATGGCGCGCACAGTTTCTCTACCGACGGTAAAAGCTTAATATTTGTTCAGTCCAGAGATTGCACTGAGCCGCTAACGCAGAAAACCTGTTATCACTTAATGAGTCTGGACTTTGACGCGGCGTTGCTATCCCCCCAGGCGCCGAAACGACTGTTAGAGTGCAAAAATTCCGCCATTAAAAATCCGCAATGGCTGGATGATAACCACATAGCCTTATTGCAACAAAAATCGGGCCACTGGAGCTTAATCCGCTATGTTGTCGCAGCAGACAGCAGCGACACCCTCTATGAAGTTAGCGATGGCAACGTGCTAAGCTATGACTACTCGGCCAAAGATAAGCTGATAGCCGTAGTCAGCCAGAGCAATGACGGCAGCTATTATTTAACTATGCTAAGGCCAGACGGCGAGCAGTTATCCGGCCATGCTATTCGCTATCCGTCACAAATCGCCCGCTTCAAATCAATTTACCCTAACTTTTCGCCGTTTGAAAACCAGCTTATTTTTAGTACCGGCCGCCAGTTATTTACCCTGTCATATGATGGCCAGATAAACCCGGTTGAATTACCTATTGATGACGCTATGGGCACGCCGGTATTTCACCCCGACGGTAACCGCATGCTGGTGACCAAAGGACAATACGACAGCGATATAGTGGCACTACCCTTAGCCGGCACTTTGGCAAACAATGAGCAAAAGCCGGCACAGGCTGCGCTAAGCGGAACGATAATAGCGCGCTCGGTTAAAGCTGAAAATAACGCGCTGTTTCAACCTGGCGGCAAACTTATTGCCTTTCAGTCGGCACGCTCCGGTCAGCTGCAGGTATGGCTGAGCGACGGCCATACAACCTGGCAACTCAGCCATTTTCCCACCGATACTTACCTGTATGGCATGCACTGGGCTAAAGATGGTAACAGCCTGTTAGTCAACACCGATTATGCCCTAAGCCAGCTGTTTTTAGACGGTAGCCAACACAGTTTGCCGTTTAAATACCCGATACATAGCGTGTTTCACTACGACAGTATTGCCAACACCGCGCTGGTAAAGCTGCAAATAAACGGCGTGCTCAAGTTTGCCGAAGTAAACTTAGCCAGCGCAACCAGGGAGGTTATCAATAATGCTGAGGTTACTCAGGCCGTTAAAACCGCACAAGGCCGGCTGATTTATACCGATCAGCTTGATAGATTCTGGCTGCAAGGCCCGGTTGAAGATTTGCTGATTGAGCCACTTAGCAACCAGGTCAGCAACAAAGGTTTTGTGGTTTATGGCGATACCCTGTATGGCATTAACAAGGATTTTCAGCTGTGGCGCTACGCTGTCGACACTGAACACTTTGCTGTCATCGCTGAGGTGCCAAAAACCGTTGACGCCATAACCGCGGCTAATGCCACGCAAATACTGCTGACACAGCGGATAAACGGCAGAAAAGAAGTGGTAGAGTTGGTGCTGGCCGACTAAAACGGGCATTGCTGCCGGCATCTGGCAGTGCAGAGTTTTGATGGCGCTATGATAGCTAATGGCAGACCAATTGCTGCTGCGACTGCGCCGCCCTGGCCTCGATTTCATTGATCATGGCATCAGCATATTCGCCCTGATACAAGCGCCTGAACTCGCCTTGCAGCACCAGTTTATTCAGCGCACACTGCCAGTTGTTAATAACGGTATCGTTAACTGCTAAGGAAAAAGCCAGGTAAATTTCAATAGGTTGTAGCGGATATACCGGCTGTAAGTCCAGGCCGGCGTCAAGCAGCTCGGCCTGGCGTTTAGGTGTTACATCGCTGTGCATGGCAATTAAATCGGCGCGGCCAAGTTTTAGCATGTTATAACAATCACCGGATTGTCGGCTTAAAATCAGGTTTTTGTCTATCTCAAAGCCCAGCGACAGCAGCTCGTTAACGATACTGGTGTTGCGCGTTTCACAGACCACATGGTTTTGCAGTAAATCAGCCAGGCTGGCATTGTCTTTTATTGCTCCTTTTCTGGCGTGTAAATCTACCGAGTAGATTTTAATGGGTCCCACCCATTTAAATTTATCTTCCCGCCCGGCGGTGCGGATAGTGTCATATAACGCGACATTGTCGCTACTAACGGCGATGGCGTAAGCCCGTGCCCAGGGTAAAATTTCTATTTTGGCCGTATCGCCCAACTGTTGCTGAACAGCCTTAATCAACTCGGTAGACATGCCATACACCTGGCCATGTTGATCTTTTAACCTGCCACGGCCACTGGGCTCGGTAATGATACGCAGCGCGGCGGCCGCAGAAGATTCAGTGTCAACCGCTAACACCGTTACCGGCATAAATGCCAATAATGCCAGAGCCGTAATAAGCAGCCCGGGCAGCACTCTGTAATAGTTCTTGTTATTCACCTAAAACGTCCAACTCAACACCAGTCTGTATTAACGACAATGCCACTATTGTAAAACAAATGCACTACTCAAGCTAAATTGCGACATCACATTAATCATTACTGCATTTGCCGGTGACTAATTAAAACGGCAGGTTAGGTCGTGCATTTTGCCGCCGTCAGAATAGATGGCTGCCTGCACAGCGAAGAAGCACTCATTAGCGCTGCGATGTTGCTAAAAAAGCAATAATCTCGCTCTGATATTGCCGGACCAGCCCGCTATGGCCGCCGCCGGCTATTTTTAAATGCTGATATTGGTACGGATATTGATGTTGCTGCAATCGTTGGATTATCCGATCAGACATTTCGCTGGATGGCCACAACTCATCAGCAGTGCCTGAAACAAGTAACACGTCGGCCTGCATCCGTTGCACCGGGATCAACGCTTGTTGATAAGCTTGCTGATTTTGTAAGGCGATTTCATAACCTTGCCGGATATTGCCTTGCATTAACGCCAATGCTGAGTGCAAGTTAAAAGGCACAAAGGTAATAGCTTGGCCCTGCCAGCTCCAGGATGAACTGGTGCTATACCATTCCGGGCTACCAAACACCACATCACTTGCCACTACCGCCACCACAGTGCTTATTTGCGTTGACCGGCTGGCCAGCAATAACGCTAACTCCGCCCCTTTTGACACGCCCAGCACTGACAGTTTTTCGGCATTGATGGCAGGATTGCTGCGGGTATGTTCAATAGCGTCAAGCACCCCGCCAAGCTCTATCCGATCCAAACCTGATGGAATACCCGGCAAACCAAAATAACCGACGACCAATAGCGCAAACCCCGCATCCAGATAAGCTTGCCGCTCTGCTGCGTTACGATCATTAGTCAGGTTCATGCCGCCTTCGGATCCGCCTAAAAAAACCAGTAACGGCGCAGGGTTGTCGGCACTTGCCGCTGCCGGTAAATACAATTGACTATGCACCTTGCCCTGATTAGACAGCGGCACAAACCAGGTAATTAAATGCGGCAACTGGCTGCTTAGTAATAGCAGCGCCAGGAGCAAAAGCGCTATCTTTTTGAGTTTGTTAAACTTTGCGGTATTGAATAATTTAAAAAACATAAGCCATAGCCTGATCAATTAAAACTTATAACCATTGTTTATTAACCGCCGCAGTGAAGCTAGCCCTTGTTGTCATCAAAGTTGACTGACAAATGTCAGATGTATGGCTGGAACAAGTGCTAGCTATTGAGCTACTGATAACAACTGGCGATTTTGAAAAACGGCCTGGCAGCGCCTATAGTGAAGCGGTCAACAAACTGAAGTAGGTTAAGCCGTGTCAAACTATTGTCTGGTTATTTATACCGTGCTGGCAATAGCCTGTGCCAGTGCTGTTGCCGGCGATGCTGCTGCAACCTTAGATGAAGCCGAGGCTTACCTGACAGTCAACCCAGCCCGCAGTATAGCTTTGCTGGATCAGATAGCGGACATAGACACACTGTCGCCTGAGCTGGCCATTCGGCGCTATGTGCTGTTACTGCGTGCAGCTGTGCCGACCAACGATATGCCACGCTTGATACAGGTGCTGGATATATTGTTTAACTATCAGCAACATGCTTATTTCCAGCAACACGTTACCGCTATTACCAGTGCCCTGGGTATCTGGCTGCGGCGTAATAACTACCTACATGATGCCCAATCCAGTTTTGCCTGCTCTTATACCCACAGTACTACGGAGCGACAGCGGCTTACACTCACTAACAGCCTGGCACTTGTCGCCAGACAACTGAACGAAACCGACAAAGCCCGCACATTATTTATCGCTGCACGTCAAATGGCGCAGCAATCAGGCCAGCTGAGCGTAGTGGCGATGGTGGAAAATAATCTTGGTATGCTGGCGCTGGACCAAGGCAATATAACCGCCGCCGAACCACACTTTCGCGCCGCGCTGACACAGTATCAGGCCATAAGCCAGCGCGCCGGACAAATTTCGGCCGGCATAAACCTGTTGTTTTATTTTGTGCTGCAACAAGATGTTCTGAGTTTTCAGCGGCTTTATACGCCAACGGCCAACCTTACAATCAACTTTCCGAACGAAGCCAAACAGGCCTTACTGTTCTGGTTACACAGTCGTTTTATGCAATTACAAGGGCAGCCGGTCACAGCTCAAATGCAACAACAACTGCGTGAGGCTTTTCAGCTACTGGAAGATAACCAGGTTAAAACACTTATTCAGCGCTATTTGGCAACCCCTTTGGCTGTAGATGTTAAGGCCGCACCGGCCCTTAGCCGGCAAAGCTTTAACCGGCCCTGGTTTAGCAGCGTGCTCGCCTGCAACTGGCCAGTCAGCAGTTTAACAGAGCAACCCCAGCAGCAGGAGTCTGAGAAAAAGCCAGGTTAAGCAAACACAGCGCTGACAACCTGGCTTAGCACTACATACGACGCGCTTAAATCAGGCCGGCGGGTTTCCTTCCTGGCACAAGCATGTTGCGTTAAGGATTACAGAGATCAACGAGCACGGTTTGCAGCTGATCCGGCGTAAAAGCCAGACTAAACTGGCGCTGAGTGTTAACACTGGCCTGGTTGCTGCGCAGCAGAAACGTTGCCGGCGCTGGCAGTAAAGTTTCCATCACCGGCGATGCGTCACTAAACGACAACACCGCTGTCGCCGCTATATCTAACTGAGTGAGCTCAGTACGCTGACCAACGATCATAAACCTGATAGCAGACTCCGCCAGGTTGGCGCAATAACGTGCTTCAAAACGAACCTTCTGCAGATCTGCTAGCGTCATCTGGCCCAAATCCAGGTCATTAGCGTCGGTTAAAATAAGATCCTGTAACTGATAGCCATAACGCAAGTTGTAGCCTACTTTGATACCGGGCTGCCAGCTGTCGGCCTGCGGCCGCTCAAAGCTGAGGCTAAACTGGCCTGCAGTGTCGGTATAGGCTTCATAAACACCGATATAGCCAGGGCGAAACCTTATATGATTAGTTGTCACCTTTATGCCGGCGACAGGTTGGCCCAGCACGTTAACGTAACTGCCGCTAAGTTGCAGCTGTTGCGGCAGCTCGTCGGCGACGACAAGCAATACATTGCTTTCTGTTTGTTTTATACCGTCGCTTACCTGCAGTTTAACCCGGTAGTTAGCGGCAAATTGCGGCTCAACGGTAAAGAGTGCACCGCCATTCTGGCTGGCTAGCAGGGTTGCGCTGTTTTCATCAAACAGCTGCCAGCTATAACTTATCGCCTCGCCTTGCGGATCAAAGCTTATTGCAGCATCAAAGGTCTGCTTAATACCCACCAAACCGTAGCGGCGGGTTTGCCCGGCAATTCTGGCAACCGGCGGTAAATTATTATCGGCAGACAGCAGCACCGTCGCCACCTGCGGCACTAGTGCCGGCCCGCTTACGGCAACCTGCAGCAAATATTCACCGCTGAGGTCTGCTTTAAACATCGCATCTGCCTGGTTGCCTGCCTGGAACTCGACGTTGGCGCCTTGCGGCTGGCTTAATACCGACCAGTTAAATTGAGCAGCGTCGTGATCCGCCGTAAGCTCAGCCTGCAGTCTGCTCCAGTGCCCGACAGTAATCAGCCGTTCGGCGTTGATACTTAGCTGCGGCTGTGGCGCGGCCTGTAATTGCAACGGCAATACAAAGGGCGCTGATTGTTGCCAGGCGTCTGACACCTGCAGCTGGATCTGGTAATCACCGGCTTTATCTGCCTGAAATAACGGCTGTTGCTCATCGGTTAGATCCAGTGTGGCATCGCTTCCCCCCGGTGCGCTGACAATAAGCCAGCTGTAGCTGAGCGTATCGCCATCCGGATCGCTGGCCTGGCTGGTCAGTTTAATTGGCGTATTGGGTGCCAACGTTGTGCTGTCCACACTAAACAGGGCCACCGGTTGACGGTTGCTTTCTGTGACTTCAATCCCGGTGCAGTCTTGATCCTGATGTTTGCCATCATTTACCTGCAGGCAAATAGTATAAGTGGCCAATGCTGTCGGCTGGAACAAAAACTCCGCCTGATGCTGTGGCTGCGTCACATAAGCACCACCTTGTATAGTCCAGTGATAGCTAAGTACATCGCCGTCACTATCACTGCTCTGGCTGCTAAGCTGCAACTGCTCGTTTACCCACAGCTGACGGCTGTGACTGGGGTCAATTTTTGCCTGTGGCGGTACATCACCAGTCTGATAAACATTGATGCTATGTGTAACCGTTTGTCTGATGAAGTTTCCCAGTTGCAGGCTAAGTTCTAATTGGTATTCGCCAGGCTGATCAGCCACAAAGCCGGCACGGCTTTGCACGGCATTTTCCAGCTGCGCGGCACTCGCTACCGGTTTGCTAACCAGCTGCCACTGATAATTGGCGGTCACTTTGTCGCTTATCATATGGCTGAAGATGGCTTGCAACTCAAGGTAATCGCCTTGCTTTGCCGTATCTGGCGCGTCAATTTTCAGGCTGTGCTGGCCACTAGCGGCTACACTAAGCGGCAGCTCTGTGCTGTGGCTAGCGCCCTGGCTATCGGTTACCGTTAATACCACCGTATAATTGCCGGCGCGCTGCGGGTAATAATGAAACACCTGAGCGGTGTTGTCTGCCGGTGTTACCAGTTCATTGGCGGTATCTTTGATTTGCCAGTAGTAACGCAATTGTGACCGCTCTGGATCATGGCTGCTGCTGGCATCAAAACTGACCCGTTCACCTACAGCAACCTGAGGCTGGCTTAATGAAAATTGGGCAACGGGCGGCTGATTTGGTTGCACAACAACTTGTGGCGCCCCACTGCTGCCGCCGCAAGCCGATAGCAAAACTGACAGCGAGGCTGCGCAAATAGTTAACTTAGTCTTCAATGGAATTTCCTTATTAGTTTGCGTGCGTGCCAGCGACGCACAACACAACAGACGGCCGAAACATCAGCGCCAAAACAGCAATATTGCTGCTGTTAATAAGGAAACGTTTAACTGCAGTAAAACAGCTAAACTTTTTTAAAATTGCTGCTCAAAGGTCAGCGAAAAATGCCGTGGGGCGCCATATGCCGCCCAGCCACGGTTAATATCTACGCCGTCAAAATAGGCTTTATCCAGCAGGTTTTTAATACTAAGCGTAAAAACGCGGCCATTGCCTGCCGTAACCCGGTAGTAACTGTTCAGGCGCCAGCTGGCCGGCTGACTTACCGCAACCGGCTGGCGGCGGCTAAACGCCGGCAGCTGATAATGCTGACGGGTTTCACCTTCCACCGCTATGCCTAAAGTGCTGCCGGCTATTAACTTGTCTAACGGGGTAGACAGCATCAGACGATACAGGCTATCAGGGAACTGAAATTGCCGCTGTGCCACGGTATCCGGCGACGCGGCGCTGAAACTGCGGCTGTAACTGGCATCAAGCTGCAGCCAATGGCTCTGATAAGCCAAAGCGACCTCCCAGCCAGATTGAGCCGGAAAAGACTCAGCGACCAGCTGGGCGTAGTTACGCTGTTCACTGCGATAAGCACTGACCGTGAACTGACCGCGCTGTTGCCAGAAATCAGCTTTTATACCGGTTTCCCAGGAGGCAAACCGGACCGGACTAACGACCAGGTCCAGCATTGACAGATAGCCCTGGCGAAAGTCTACGGTGTTGGCATAGCTGACATACCATTGCGCTGTGCCAATGGCCTGACTGAGGCCAAAATAGAGATTAGTGTATTGGGTGCGCTCTGTATCTGTAGCAAAACTGCCTTTATTGTTGTAGCGGCTGTGGTTACGGCGCAGCGATGCCGACAGCAGAGTTGAATCTGTCAGTGCTATTCTGCCGGCCAGTTTCAGGCCGCTGATTTGGTAATGTGAGTCGTTAACAAAGCTGTCTGCGACAGCTGTTGGCCTGGCCTGATTGCGGTTAAGCGCGGTAAAACTGTGCGGCTGCAGCACGGTAGTGGCCTGATAATCCATCAGCTGCAACTGCTGATAGTTTTGGTGCCAGGCACGGCTTGCCGTGATACTGACATCAAGCGGAAAGTCCGCCAGCAGCGTAGAGCCGTCCAGAGTCAGCGCAACTTTGTCGGCTGCAAACTCAAAGCTGTTATCCAGGGCGCCAAAAGACAGCGACAGTGTCTGCCGATCAGGGTAACCGAAGACATCCGGCACCAGCGCGGTTTGTTGTTGGCTGGCACGGCTAATATGCAAACTACTTTGCCATTGGCTGGCCAGGTGTTGGCGGACAATTAGGCGCGAGAATGACATATTTTGCTCTGCGCCTGCCCAGACCGGCCAGAAGTTAGTGGATAGCGGGCCATCATAGTTCGTTAAATCAGCATACAATAATGGCCGGATTTTCGAGCGTTGCTGTTGCCGGTCAGTTTGCGCAATATGATATAGCTCTATCTGACTGGCAGCACCCGGCTGCCAACTCAATCGGGCCAGGGCGCCGTAACGTGAATTGTCCGAGTAGTCGGCTGCATCCTGCTGTCGTTGTGCTACCACTACCGCCCTGCCGCTCAGGTCCTGCCGATTTAATACCGCGCCGGTTATGTCGGCACTAATCCGGTATTTTAATAGATCGCCAAGGCTCATGCTGCCCTGTCTTGCCACTGTTTTGTCTGCTTGTTTCGGCCTTAAATTTACCGATGCCGAATTGATACCATTGTCCTGCACTATGCCATTGGTGCCGCGATTTATCTCCAGCAAATCAAAATAAACAATATCTAAATCTGATACGGCAAAGTTGGCATCGGCAAACGGCTGATTGTCAATCATAAAGGGATTTAATAGCTGGCCGCGGGATCTGAATTCACGGTTACCGGTAAAGGAATTAGCTGTGCTGTATATCCCGGCACTGGATCGCAGCACTTCACCCAAGTCGGTTTGATTAAATGGCTGAAAAGCAGCGGTATTTAGCATTGAAATAGTTTGCGGTGTTTGTTTTACCGTCTGACGGATGCCCGATGACTGACTGGTTGTTTGTTGCCAGTCTGGCTGCGCGGCTAAGGCTGTTGCCTGCAGTTCGGGTAATGAAAAGCTGACGACGATCTCTGTCGGACTTTTCGCTGCGGCACTGAGCACGGCCAGCGGTTTTATCACAAAGTGCCGCTCACCAATCTGTTGATAGTGCAAGCCACTGTCAGCTAACACCCGCGACAAAGCCTGCTCAGGGGTTAACAGCTCTGACAACTGCTGACAGTATTTGCCGGCTGTCAATCTGCTGTCTGCTGCAACAAAAACACTGCCGGTGCGGGCCAGCTCATTTAAACACTCAGCCATCTCAGCGGCAGCAATAGTGTATTGCTGCTGTACCCCATGCTGCGATGGGCTGGCATAAGCGGCTGTTAACACTACATTGAGCAGCAAAACTGCACGGCTAATACCGCAGATACATTCAGACGTCATGGCTATTCAGTTAATTATGCGCTTCGCGCCAGCGACACTTGCACCCACCAGGGGCCAAAGTGGTTAATTTTTACCGGTAAGCTATTCGCCAACATATCAAGCGCTGTATCGGCTGCGAATGCTGGAAAGACTCCGTCAATAAGCAGGTTTTGTGCATCCTCTGCCACACTGATAATGCCGCGGCGGTAGCGGTTTAGTTCGGCGCAAAACTGCGTTAACCTCATACCACTGGCAACCAATTTACCTTCGCGCCAATCAGGCAAAGACGCCACCGGCTTAGTGTCACCAAAGCCATTACTGGTCAGGGTTATTTCCTCTGCGCCGGACAATAACTGGCTTTGCTGAGCAAAGCTGATCAGCGCTTCGCCTTCATACAGTGACAAACGGCAGCCTTGTCCATAGTTATATACATTCAGCTGACAGCCGCGACTGGCAATCTGTATGCTTTGCTGCTCAAAGGTGCTGGTTAGCAGCAAATCAGCGCGGCCACTGCCGGATTGCAGATGCAAAAAAATCTCGCCTTGCAGCAGGTCTAGCCGAGTCTGAGAACCAGACAAGGTGCTATCTATCGCAGAGTTGGTATTCAACCAGAGCTGTAAATACTCGCTCAGATGCACAGTTTGCGTTTGTCCGATGGCTGCAGCATGATCAGCGGTAACAGCGTACCACTGCGATTTACTCCAGGGCGTGCGGGCCAACATATAGCTTAAAAATGATGTACCGAATACTGCCAGACATTTAAGTGCAGTGCGTCTGGATAGTGCCGGTTGCTGCAGTAGCTTGTCCAGCTCAGGATGTTGTTGTTGATGTTGCTGCAGCTGTTCAAAGGTTTGATGCATCTGCAGCACTTTTTCCCATGCTGCCCGATTTTGTGGCTGTTGCAGCCATTGTTCAAAGCGTTCGCGGGTTTGCAAACTGACCGGATGCTCCTGCAATTCGACAAACCAGTAGGCGGCGCTTTTTAGGCTAACGGCGTCGGCGTTAGTCAAGATCGAAGGCTTCCCTGAACATCGTCATCCGCAATATAGCCTGAGCTAAATAGTTTTTTACGCTCGCCACCGAAATATTGTCACGCTCAGCCACCTGGTTATAGGTTAGCCCTTCTATCTGCACGGCAATAAAAGTGCGCTTTATTTTGCCGGGTAAGCGGCACAACATACGATCGGCTTTAACAATAATGTCGATAACGATCTGGTGCTGCGTCAAATCAGCAGAATAAGGTTCAGATAAGTGCTGCAAACTCTCCAGATAGGCTTGTTCTATTTTCCGTCTGCGCCAGAAATCAATGCACAAAGCGTGAGCGATGCGGCTCAGATAGTGCCGGCCACCAGACAAACTATCGAAACGGAGATCTTTTTTCAGCAGGCGCTCGAACGCATCTTGCGCCAGATCAGCAGCATCGTCGACACATTGCAGCTTGCCGGCTAACAAGCTTTTCATCCAGTGATGATGGGCACAATAGAGCTTTTGAACGTCCTGTTGATCCATTACTAGCATCGTTGTCAAATCAGGTGCAGGATTTCAGCATCTCGTTTTTATATTGTCAACAAACAGTTTCATTACGCCTGCTGCTACCTGCCGGGCCAGCTTACAGCAACCCGGTGTTTGCGCTTTAGAATTGCCGGCGTTAGAGTAGCGACAATCAGCACAGAGAGCCGCCGCATGAATACAACAGAACCGACCCCGATAAAACACAGTATTCACTTAACTGAAATAGCACCTGATACTTTTATCGATGCCAACGGCCGCCAGCTAAGCGCAAAAGAAGTACGTAATATCGTTACCCCCCATGATTTTAACGTTGCTTCAAGCTTATTTGGTTGCGCGCTGGCAAGGCCGTGGCGGCGGGGTTTGGCGATGGCGATAGACGCTTTACTGATCACCCTGCTGGCCGGTGGTGGCCTGATGTTTGTTACGCCGTTATACGCCTATCTGGTTTGGCGCTGTCATCGTCTGGGCAACCCCAAACGACGCAATATTTTACTGCTGTTGTTACCTCTGGTGCTGGTATTTGCTGATAACCAGTCCGCAGATAAAGACAGCACAGATAACACCACAGTAAATGTGATTGACGCTATTAGCATTAGCGCTGCTGCAGTTAAAATACAAAGTAATAATTGTGATGCCGTTTGCGCCGAAGCCCAAAGCGATTTATTAATTAAATCGCTGTTAAATCAAAACTTTACTGATGAACACGCCACAACCAGTCTACGCGATTTACTTGAGGAATCGGCCCTGAGCGAACAGCAGCAGCAACAAAAGCTGGACAGCCTGAAGCAACAACGCGCTGAACTGGCAGCCGCCCAGCAATTGCTGGCAACACAGCAACAGGCCGAGCCGGCGCCACTACCTGAACCCGGCTGGTGGCAAAAGCTACAACAGTCTGATCATAGTGTTATTAAGTGGATTGAGGGCATTATGGCTGATCTGGGTATCAGCTTTGGTTGGGCTGTGGCCTATTTGACGCTGTTTATCAGCTGGAATAATGGCCAGACACCGGGCAAACGCTTGTTGGGGATCAGGGTAGTACAGCTGGATAACAAACCATTGTCGCTGTGGGGCGCTTTTGGCCGCCAGGGGGGTTACAGCGCCGGTTTTGCTACCGGCTTACTCGGCTTTTTGCAAATATACTGGGACCCAAACCGGCAGGCCATTCAGGACAAACTCGCTGACACCCTGGTATTACGCCTTAAACAGCAACCATAAATCACACTGCAAAAAGTGGTAAAACCAGTTATTAAAATTAGTCCAAAAGCGCAAAAGCAGAACTTTATACTAAAAAAATTAAAATAAGCCATTAAAACTAGGGTTTTACCAGCAAAATAAACCAGCCAATTTTGCGGCATTTTCTTTAGTATGCGCACTGAAGAATAATGCTAACCCGGCGCTGTGGTTATCACTACCCCGCGCCCTCGCTATAGGCTGACTTATGTTATTTGATGCTGATTTAACGACCCGCTGCCCGCTTAGGCAAAAGATCCGTAATTACTACCGTATCGACGAAAACACAGCGATTGATTATTTACTGCCACTGGCCGAGGTTGGCGTTAAAGCACGCAGCCGGGCCTGGGAGCGGGCGCGGCAAATTGTGCATACTATTCGTAAAGATCAGGACGGCCAGGGTGGCATTGATGCGCTGTTAAATGAGTTCTCCTTATCCAGTGACGAAGGCGTAGTGTTAATGTGCCTGGCTGAAGCCCTGCTTAGGGTGCCGGATAAACGCACTCAGGAAGCCCTGATCCGCGACAAGCTGGCCAAAGGCGACTGGAGCTCGCATTTGGGCAGCAGCGACTCCTTATTTGTTAATGCTTCGTCCTGGGGCTTGTTGGTTACCGGAAAAATGGTGACCTACAACGATAAAACCAAGGCGCAGCAGTTTGGCATGCTGAAAAAAACCCTGGGCCGTTTAGGTGAACCGGTGATCCGCAAGTCGGTTAACTTTGCCATGAAAATTATGGGCAAACAGTTTGTCATGGGTACCAATATTGACGATGCGATAGAGCGTGCGCTGGATACCGAGCAAAAAGGCTATGTTTATTCTTACGATATGCTGGGCGAAGGTGCCCGCACTATGGCCGATGCCGAGCGCTATTACCAAAGCTATTTAACGGCGATCCATGCAATTGGTAAAGCAGCCAATGGCAAAGGGCCTGTAAAAAGCCCCGGTATTTCCGTTAAGTTATCGGCTATTCATCCACGCTACGAATTCAGCCACCGCGAACGGGTCATGAACGAGCTGCTGCCTAAGCTGAAAGCACTGGTGCTGGTAGCCAAAAGTTATGATATCGGCTTTACCGTGGATGCCGAAGAAGCCGATCGCTTAGATATTTCACTTGATATTATCGAAGCTATCTTCAGCGATGACGACCTGGGCGATTGGGCCGGCTTTGGCCTGGCGGTGCAAGCGTATCAAAAACGCGCCATTTTCGTTATTGAATGGCTAACCCAGCTGGCGCGCAAGGTGAACCGCAAGCTAATGGTAAGGCTGGTAAAAGGTGCTTACTGGGACACTGAAATTAAAACCAGCCAGCAAAAGGGCCTGGAGCATTACCCGGTATTTACCCGCAAAGCCTCGACTGATGTGTCCTACAAAGCCTGCGCCATTAAACTGCTGGAAGCGCGTGATGTACTGTACCCACAGTTTGCTACCCACAATGCTTATACCGCCGCCACCATTTTAGAAGTGGCCAAGGGCAATAACAGCGGCTTTGAATTTCAGCGCTTGCATGGCATGGGCGAATCGCTATTTGACCAGATTGTCAGCAGCGAAAAAATTCAGTGCCGTGTCTATGCCCCGGTCGGCGAGCATGAAAACCTGCTGGCCTATTTAGTACGACGCTTACTGGAAAACGGTGCTAACTCGTCTTTTGTTAATGCCATTGTCGATACCAGCCAGCCGGTCGAGGCCCTGTTGCCAGATCCGGTTGAAACGCTGCAAAGTCTGCGCAATAAATACAACACGCAAATAAAGATGCCGGTCGATTTATACGGCAGCGAGCGCGCCAATTCTAAAGGCCTGGATTTAACCGACGTGGACAGCGTAACGGCATTTAAAGCCAATCTGGATAACTGGTTTAGCACACATTTACTGCAAGCCAATCAGGTACCGCAAGGTGCCATAGCGGTAAAAAACCCGGCCAATCATACCGAAATTATCGGTCATTTGCGCCTGCACAACAGCGAACAGATGCAACAACTGCTGGCCAATGCTGATAGCGCCTTTGCTGGCTGGTCGCAAACACCGGTAAGTGAGCGCGCCAATTTACTGCGCCGCATCGGCGATATTATCGAGCGTCATCACGATGAACTGGTAGCTATTTGTATTAAAGAAGCCGGCAAGGTCGCGCAAGACGGCATCGACGAAGTACGCGAAGCCGTCGACTTTTGCCGGTACTATGCCGCCCGCGCAGAAGAGCTGGCTAAAGACCAACGTTTTGAGCCACGCGGTGTGGTGCTGTGTATCAGCCCGTGGAATTTCCCGTTGGCGATATTTTTAGGTCAGGTTGCCGCGGCTATTGTTACCGGCAATACCGTTATTGCCAAGCCGGCCGAGCAAACCAGCCTGATTGCACTGCGCGCCATTGCACTGATGCAGGCTGTTGGCTTACCCGAGCATGTGGTACAGGCGGTAATTGCCCGTGGCAGTGAAGTGGGTAAACACATAGTGCCGGATAGCCGTATTCAGGCCGTGATGTTTACCGGTTCAACCGAAACCGGCAGCCTGATTTCGCGCACTCTGGCGCAGCGTAACGATATTCAGGTACCACTGATTGCCGAAACCGGCGGCCAAAATTGTATGATAGTCGACTCTACCGCCCTGCCGGAGCAAGTGGTTGATGATGTTATCAGCTCGGGCTTTCAAAGCGCTGGCCAGCGCTGCTCGGCGCTTCGGGTATTGTTTATTCAGCAGGATGTCGCCGACGGCATTATTGCTATGCTCAAAGGCGCATTACAAGAGTTGCATGTTGGCGACCCGGCCTGGCTTAGCACCGACATAGGCCCGGTAATTGATGACAAAGCGCTGAACAACCTGCAACAGCATGTTGAGTACCTCAAAGACAAAGCCATTTTGCATTATCAGAGCGATATTCCGGATAACGCCGAACAGGGTGCCTATTTCTTTGCCCCGCGTTTGTACGAAATCAGTGACTTGTCACTGCTAAAACGCGAAGTGTTTGGCCCCTGTGTGCATGTGATCCGTTTTAAGGCCAGCGAGCTGGACCAGGTTATCGACCAGATAAACGCTACCGGCTACGGCCTGACCATGGGGATCCACTCGCGCATTGAAGACCGCTGCAACTATCTGGCTAAAATGTCGCGCGCCGGTAATGTCTATATTAACCGCAATATGATAGGTGCCATCGTTGGCGCCCAACCTTTTGGCGGCAGAGGCTTATCCGGCACCGGGCCTAAAGCCGGCGGACCAAACTACTTACTGCGGCTGGTTAAAGAGAAAGCTTCACCGGATAACGTGCAGATGACTAACTTAAGCCCGGACCAGCTTAGCCTGCACCATAACGCCGATGCCGATGCTCAGGTACAACAGCTGATGGCCAATTCACTGCGGGACGAAAAAATCTGGCGTGCTACACCACTGAACGATCGCGTTTCAGCCGTTCGGCAACTACTGGCAAAAATTGCCACCGTAGATATTATCGACGAACTGGCTGACGATTTAGCACTAACGCTGGCCGATGCCCGCGCCCAGCTAAACCGGCTGGAAAAACATATGCGCAAGTGCACCACCCTGCCCGGCCCGACCGGCGAGTCAAATACGCTGCATATAGAACCGCGCGGCTGCGTGGTGTGTTACGCCGATAAAAGCACCTCGTTTAACTTCTGGGCCATTTCCATTATTACCGCTCTGGCGGCCGGCAATACCGTCATTACCGTAGCATCAGAGCTATTTTATGCCGAAGCGCTGGCCTTTAAAGATAAGTTTATTGCCACCGGCGTTGCGGCCGGGGTATTTCAGGTGGCTAAACCGGATCAGCTGCAAGCCATTTTGGCCCACCCGCATCTGGCTGGTGCAGTAGTGGCAGCGCGCTCATCCCGTTTAGGCTATTTTAGCCAGCAGCTGGCGCAGCGCGATGGCGCTATTTTGCCGGTGATCAGCGCCGAGTATTACGATACGCTGATTAAACGTCTGGTAACCGAGAAAACCATCAGCATTGATACCACCGCATCGGGCGGTAATACCTCACTGATGACCATGGTCGAAGACGACGACTAACACTCATACCAGGCCTGGTCTGACTAATAACAGCGCTTTGGCACTAACACCGGACCTACTGCCAGCAGATCAGAGCAGTAAGGTCCGGTTTGTGCTGTTGCGGTGCTTAATGTAGACTCGCTGACTTTTAAGCAGAATAACGTTGCGTAAAGCACACTTTTTTGTAGCCAAAGTGATATTTATGGGATACGTAAAGCATGACCAAATTTAAGGTACCTCATACCCTTACCCTGCTGTTTAGCATGATGGTATTGGCGATGATCGCCACCTGGATAGTGCCGCAAGGCTTTTTTGACACCCAAACCCTGGCCAATGGCCGCACTGCTGTTATTCCCGGTACCTTTACGCTGGTAGAGGAGCGGCAGTACTTAACGCCCTGGCAATTGCTAACGGCCATACCACGCGCCTTTGCCAGTGCGCAGGATGTGATTTTCTTTGTAATGATTTTAGGTGGTGTGCTGTCTATCGCCCGCGCCACCGGCACAGTAGATGCGCTGATTGGCCGTCTGCTGGAGCGTTACGGCAATAAGCCACAAATGCTGATCTTTATGGTGGTGTTTTGCTTTGCCATGGCCTCAAGCTTTATCGGCACTGCCGGCGAATATATTCCCTTTGTATTAATACTGGTGGCCTTGTGTAAAGCTATGCGGCTGGATGCCATGACTGCAGTCGGTATGACCGTTGCCGGCTACGGTATTGGCTATGGTGTATCGGCGTTTAACCCTTTTACCGTTATTATTGCCCAGCAGATAGCCGATTTACCGCCGATGTCTGGTAACTGGTTACGCTTTGCTATCTTTGTGCCCTTTGTGTTGATTGGTTTTCACCATGTCTGGAGCTATTCGAAAAAGGTCCTGGCCAACCCCGAAATCTCGATGGTAAAAGACTTACCCTGCCCGTTAATTGGTACAGAAACCGTCGCTTATCCGCCGCTGACCTGGGCCCACCGCTTGATTTTAGCCAGCTTTGTACTGACGATTGGCATAGTGGCCTACAATATCCGCGCGAACGGCTGGTACCTGTACGAGCTGGGTGCCGCCTTTATTGCCTGGGGCTTGTTTATTACTGTTATTGGCAAGGTATCAGCCGATGTTGCAGCAAATAAATTTATCGCCGGCGCGATGGAGCTAACCACCACCGCTATGCTGATTGGTGTCGCCCGCGGCATTTCTCTGATTATGGAAGATGGCCAGATTTTACATAGCCTGGTGCATGGTATGTCTACGCCGCTGTCCTATGTTGGTGCTGAAGCCGCAGCGGTAGGGATGCTGGTTATCCAAACGCTGTTAAACTTTTTTATCCCATCCGGCAGTGGCCAGGCTTATGTCACCATGCCTCTAATGGTACCGGTTGCCGATCTGCTTGAGATCCCGCGTCAGGTTGCGGTACTGGCTTATCAGTTTGGTGATGGTTTCTCCAATATGATCATTCCCACCAATGCGGTGTTAATGGGCATTATTGGTATTGCCGGTATTCCTTATGGCCATTGGTTCCGCTTTTGTTTACCGCTGATGTTAAAGCTAATGCTGGCTTCATCGTTAGTGCTGGTGCTGGCAATAATCTTTGGCTACGGCTTAGACTTACAGCCGGCTGTGGCGTAAAAACAGACAGGCCGGCATTGCCGGCCTGTTTTTTTATCACTCCAGCGTCAGTAACACCTTAACCTGATCTGACACCGCGCCAGCACTGACATAACCAATAATATTCGGGTTATTTGCCACCAGTGTTAACACCTCAGCGTCTGATGCCACTTCTTTTGGCGGTGTGCCCTTGCCGGTAAACACCAGCTTAGACCAGAAGGCCTTGACCTGGCTGGATGACCGCCCCAGCGCTTTTTGATCAAACTCCGAGCGCAGTGGCGCCGAATCTGCCAGATTAACCGGTACCGCTGAAGAGCCGTCAGTAAAAGCACTGAGCTTGCCAGTATACAACCTGGCTAAGTCTTCCTGCGTCAGGCTGGTCTGGTTAGACGGATGCACCACTACCGCTATTGCAGCATCAACGGCTACAGGCAGCAATAAACTGCCAATAACAAATATTGTTTTCATACCGCCTCCTAAAACACCAGATCAACACCAAAGGTCAGAGATTTACTGTCACCCGCCACCATTAAACCGTCATAGCCTTTATCTTCCACATCGTCGTATTGCAGTTTAAAGGCTGCAGAGTTATGGAAGTCGTAGCGAAAACCTATGCTGGTGGTGTTGTGCACTTCGCCTTCGCTGTCAAAGTCGGCATAAGAGATATAGGGTGTAATGCTATTAAAGCGGTAGCCCAGTGATACCATATAGGTGTCAAACTTACCGCCATCGAGGTCGAGTTGGTTCAGCTCTGACAGCAATACCAGATTGTTGTAATCGATATTGACAGAAATACCGGCAAATTTACCGCGCCGCTCCAGCTCACCGCCCCAGTCTACCCGCTCGGTTACACCATTTACGGTACGGTAGCGCTCGTTAATGTACGTCATGTAAGTCAGGCGGATATCCAGCCAGTCACGGTTAAAACTGACGACGCCACCGACAATATCCTTCCAGATCTCACGGACCGGGTTAGTGCCAAAAAATTGCGATAACAGTTTGTTTTCTTTATCGTCCTCGCGGCCGGTGTAAATATTGCCACTAATATCCCAACTACCAAGCTGGGTATTAAACAGCGCATTAATGCCGGTGTAGTTAAAAATTTGCCAGGTATAGTTGTCTGCCGGCGGCCGCAACCAGAGGTAAGCAAAACCGACATCAAAAAAGTCAGAATAGTAATACAGCGGCAGGCGCTTTTTACCCGCCTGTATGGTCCAGGTATCGTTTAGCTGATAAGAGATATAAGCCCATTCAAAGCTGGCATCAAAATCATCCGCGCCGCGGGCAACAATTTGCCCGGTAACAGACAAGCCTTCGGTTAAGTCTGCCGACAGCTGCAAGCCAATGCGGCTATCCGGTTTAAACGACCATTCTTCTTCGTAAACGCCTACCTGAGGATAGTTGGCTAAAAAAGTTGGAGGTAAGCCAAACTCCTCCACCCCGCTACCGCTTAGTACCTTGCCACCTGCTACCGTGGCAAAACCGGAGATATTGATCTCGGCCGCCGCAGTCAGAGGTAACAACAACATCATGCTATTTATACTGCGTAACATTGTTTTTCTCATACAAGCTCCTAGTTTTAACGCAAAAGGTGCTGAAACCTTTTGCTAAACATAGTTCAGTAAATTCTGAATTGCAGAAAAAGTAGCAAAAATCCGCCATTTATACCTTCAATTGGTACAAAGCACGGAAAACCTACTTTTGTCGCTGTCACTCTGCTGTTAGCATAGGGTTATATCGCACACTTCAGCAGATCCTATGCAGCACGCCCGTCAAATCGCTGACATTCTTCTAAAAGGCTTTCGCCGCCACTTTAGTTTATTTCAGGCTATTACCGCCAAAGCCAAGCAACGCTTTGAATTGGCCGACTGGCGTGCCTTTCAGCAAGATAGCTCGGAGCGGATTTCTTATTATGATCTGCGGGTAAACGAAACCATTGCCCAGTTACAGCAACAATTACCCGGCCAATGCCTGAATGAATCGTTGTGGCAACAGGTGAAGTTGCAGTATCTGGAATTTCTGGCCTTTCATCCGCAGGCAGAACTGGCCGAAACTTTTTACAACTCGGTGTTTTGCCGACTGTTTGAGCGTAAGTACTTTCATAATCAGAATATTTTTGTCGAGTCCACACTCAGCAAACAGCATTTACCGGCACCGGTAGCCTCGGTATACGACAGCTATTTTCCGGCGCAGGATGGCTTAAAACAATGTATTCGCGCCATTGTCGCCAGTTTTGCTTTTGTTACACCTTTTATCGATATAGAACGTGATATCCGGCTGATTGTTAAAAGCTTTATGCAGCACAGCAGCCATGGCCGCCACCCGGTGTATCAAATTCGTTTTGACATCTTAAAACCGGCGTTTTACCGCAATAAAGCTGCTTATATTGTTGGCCGGGTGGTAACGCCGGACGGCCAGCAACCCTTTATTATTCCGCTGTTGCACCGCGAAGGCGCAGGCCTCTATATCGATACACTGGTGACCGACGCCAAACAAATGACGATAATTTTTGGCTTCTCGCGTGCTTATTTTATGGTGGCAAGCCAGGTGCCCTCGGCACTGGTGCATTTTTTGCGCGAGCTGCTACCGCACAAAACGCTCGCCGAGTTATACGCCAGCATTGGTTTGCATAAACAGGGTAAAACCGAATTTTACCGCGAGCTGCTCAGCCATCTTGGCAACAGCAAGGATCAGTTTGTTGCTGCGCCGGGCATTCGTGGCATGGTAATGATGGTGTTTACCCTGCCGTCTTTTCCTTATGTGTTTAAAGTGATCCGCGATAAATTTGCGCCGAGTAAAGAATTTGGCCGCGATACGGTAAAAGCGCGTTATCAGCTGGTAAAACAACATGACCGCGTAGGCCGCATGGCCGATACACTGGAGTATTCAGACGTCGCACTGCCGGTAGCACGCTTTACACCCGAGCTGTTGCAGGAGTTGCAACAAACCATTGCCGGCTCCATGCAGATTGAAGATGATTTGGTCATTATCCGCCATTTATATATAGAGCGGCGCATGATCCCGTTAAACATCTATCTGGAACAGGCCAACGATAACGAGAAAGCCAGCATCATGGACGATTACGGCCAGGCAATAAAACAAATGATTGCCGCCAACATTTTTCCTGGCGATATGCTGCTGAAAAACTTCGGTGTAACACGCCACAACAGAGTGGTGTTTTATGATTACGACGAAGTGCAGTATTTGCTGGAGGTCAATTTCAGAAGCTTCCCGAAAACCGATAACTATGAAGATGCGCTGTTTGCTGAAGGCACAGTGTGCGCCGCGCCGGGTGACGTCTTTCCTGAGCAAATGGCTACCTTTGTTACGCCACAGCCGCAAATTCGTCAGCTGCTATTTAGTAAACATCCGGAACTCCTGGACGCAGCCTATTGGCGGCAGAAGCAACACAATATCCGTCATGGCATTATCGAAGATATCTACCCCTATCCTGACGCTATTCGTTTTTATCATCAGTACCATAACGAGACTACTACGCAATGAAAATATACGTCGACGCCGACGCTTGTCCGGTAGTTATTAAAGATATTATTTTTCGCGCCGCCGAGCGTAAGCAAATCACCACTTTATTAGTTGCCAATCAACTGATCCGGGTACCACCATCCAAATTTATCTCGGCGATAACAGTATCAAGCGGCTTTGATGAAGCCGATAACGAAATCGTGCGCCGCTGTGAAGCCGGTGATTTAGTTATCACTGCCGATATTCCGCTGGCGGCCGACGTATTGGCCAAAGGGGGTTTTGCGTTAAATCCGCGCGGCGAGCTGTACAGTAACGACACCATTAAACAAAAGCTCACCATGCGCGACTTTATGGACACCCTGCGTGGCAGTGGCGTACATACCGGCGGCCCGCCACCACTTAACCAAAGCGATCGTCAGGCTTTTGCCAATCAGCTGGATAAGTTGCTGCAACGTTTTGCTGCCCGCTAGCACTACACCTTAAACCGTCCCACTTGCACACTAACCAGCTGCACCAGCTTACGTACGCGCACCCCGTCATTGCCAGTGTCACGGGCCAAGTCGGATAACTCAGTGGCATTTTGGCTAATACCATTTACTGTTTGGTTTACATGCTCAGCCACCGTCGACTGCTGCTCTGTTGCTGCAGCTATTTGGGTGGCCATATCATTAATGTTGGCAATGCCTGAGACAATATTGTCCAGATAGCTGCTGGCCGATGACGCATGTTGCTCGGTTTCTGTCACCTGACTTTTGGCATTATCCATCGCCGACACAGCCTGACTCACGCCATGCTGCAGACGGTTAATCATGTCATGAATATCTTTGGTCGATTGCTGTGTACGTGATGCCAGTGTCCGTACTTCATCGGCGACCACGGCAAAGCCCCTACCGGCATCACCGGCCCGTGCGGCCTCTATCGCTGCGTTTAGGGCCAGCAAGTTAGTTTGCTCGGCAATGCCACCTATTACCTCCAGCACCGAGACAATATTGCGGCTTTCAACTTCCAGATCACTGATGGCTTTAACCACTTGCGATATGTCTTTTGCCAACACATTGATCTGCTGCATAGACTGGCGGATCACTTTACCTGAACTATCTGCTGCTTTGTTGGCATCCTCAGTAGCACCATTGGTTAACGAAGCATTACTGGCAATTTCCTGCACTGCATGCTGCATCTGATGTATCGCGGTTAACACCTGTTCTATATGCGAGGTTTGCTCGCCGGCTTTATTACTGGTGAGTTCAGTTTTCGATGCGATATTGGCCGAAGCCAGCTCAAGCTCTGTCAGTTGCTGTTGCACTTCACCAATCATTGCTTGCAAGGTACTGATAAATTCGTTGGTTTTAAGCGCAACATCGCCAATTTCATTGCTGCCGCTAACCGGCAACCGGCGGGTGAGATCGCCGCCAACACTGGCCAGCTCACTGACCATAGTTTTTAACTGCGTTAGTGGTTTTACAATTAAACCTGGGCTAAATACTATGGTGACCACAGCAATGGCCACAGCGATTAACATTAATAAAATAGTCAGGTTTTTTTGCTGACTTACATAGGCAGACAACTGCTGGCCCAGCTCGATAGCCCGCGTATCAATGCGCTCACCTAAGCCGTTATATTCTTCGCGCAGCGTTGAAAAAGCTGCCGTCTCGCTGGTTTCAATTAACGTGCGGGCCTGCTGGATATTACCCTGCTGGGCAGATTGCATCACCTGTCTGGCCAGGTTGTGCCAATTATCAAATACTTTAGCAAAGGCACTATCGGCCATGGTGCTGACATCATGCTGGCGCACCAGTGCTGCGGCTTTTGTCATCCGCTCCAGGGCCTGCTGCACATTGTCATCAAAGTCTTGTTGTGCATTGGCAACCGGGCGACCTTCTGCACTTAACTGAACATATTCACGCATTGCCAGTTCAGCCTGATACAGATCTCTGTCAGCGTTTAACACCGCCGTGGTAGCGGGCGTAAGATTGTTAACGGCAATATCCGTTTGAGCGATAACCCCGTTTACCGTAATCAGGCTCTTAGTACCGACAGCGGCAATCAGCACCGACAGTAAAACAATAGGCAGGGCAATTTGTAATTTAACTGACAAATTTTTCAGACTGGTCATAATCACTCTCTTTGAAAAATAACCGCGGTTTAATCTGTAACTGCTGGACTTGTGCTGTAATTAGCATAGTTGAGTTTTTTCAGCTGTAGTGACTGTTTTTATTAAATTTATCCGGATGTACGAAAAACACATCAACTAAAATTCCTTGACTAAACTTGATATAAGTCTCCGTAAGAATGACGGCAATGAACAAATTTTTGCTACTTTGTCTGCTGGTCTTCTCTGCTCAGGCAGAAACATTAAAAACAGTGATTACAGTAGATCGTGACGTATTTGAAGACTCTCGCCGCTTTCTTAATGGTCGTGATGCGCTGGAGATCACCGACTTTAGTACAGAATATGCCCGGCGCGATATTGTTGACTTTGTGCTAATTCAACAAGCCGTGGCACTGGGCGGCATTAAATTAGTGGTAAAATTTGAGCCGGGTAACTACGATGCCCGCAATTTGCGCTCTATCAGTACTGGTTTGCTGTTAATTGGCCTCGATACCTTTTGGTTATCCGAGTTGGAAAAACTGCAAGAGCAGATCTTTATCAGCGATCCGCTTATCCGGCGCGGCGAGTTTATTGCAGGCGTTTACACATCACCGCACAATAGTCAGGCGTTAGCGGTAACAAGCCTTGCACAGTTAAAAAAACTAAGCGCGATATCCAGCTCTCACTGGCATGCCGACTGGACAACCTGGCAACGAATCTCGCCAGAAAAACTGATTAACGACCCATCCTGGCCGTCGCAGGCAAAACTGGTAAGCCGCGGTTGGGTAGACGTCATGTTGGCACCTTTTCTGCCCACTATGCCCTTTACCATGCGAGGCCCTGATTATGAACTAATCGCTATTCCGGGCGTTAAAGTTGGGCTGTACGACAGCCGCCATGTCGCAGTGTCGCGCCTTCACCCGGACGGCGAGCGGGTATTTGCCGCCCTGCAAAGCGGTTTGGCCCAGCTTAGAAAAGACGGCCGTATTGTTAAAGCCTACACCGAAGCCGGCTTTTTTCACCCCGCCGTGGCCAACTGGACCTTACTTAACCCTATTTCTAACCAGACCAGGCACTAAGCTTAAGCCCGCTGACAAAACTGTGCTGCCGGCCTGTGCCAGGGTCGGTGAAACTCAGGCTTTTTGCCAGTAATTGCAACGGTTTATCAAACTGAGGTGACTGCTTTGGCTTAAGCTGCGGGTAATAGTTATCGTGCAAAATCGGCATCGCCAAACTTAGCATATGCAGGCGTAACTGGTGGGTTTTACCTGTATGCGCTGTTAACTGAAATAACCCCAGCCCGGCCTGTTTTGCCAACAGGCTGATATCCGAACGTGCATTTACCTCACCCGGCACTATGGCATTAACAAAACGCGGCGTGCTTTTTTCTATGCGGTTTTCAATCTGCCAGTGCTGCGGTAAAGCCGCTGCTGCAACAGCCTCTGTTAACTGCGCCACAGCCTGATACTGCTTAGCGATAATACCGCTGCTAAACAGCTGATAATACGCCGGACGGCTTTGCGCATTAACAGAAAACAGCACCAGACCGGCGGTATCGCGATCCAGCCGGTGCACCGGCACCATATCACTAATAGCGGTTTCCCGTTGTAAGCGCGCCAGCAGGCACTCATTCACATAGTCGCCGCCCGGTGTAACCGGCAAAAAATGCGGTTTGTCGGCCACAATAATATGCTGATCCTGGTACAGGATCTGATGGGCAAAGGGTATTGCCGGCTCGGCGGCAACTTCGCGGTAATAACACAACCTCTTGCTTGGTTGAAATGGCGTGTGTTCAGAAATCGGCTCACCATTAAACCAGTGTACTTTGCCATCCTGTATGCGTGCTTGCCAAACCTCCGGTGCTATACGGTGAAAATTGGCACACAAATAAGCAAACACTGTCGGCCAGCCCTGGTTGTTTGCCGGCAGGGTAATTTCGGATGCGTTAACTGCGATTGACATAATTTCTCCAGAATTGCAGCCTGCAGTGTAGCAGAATCCCCTGTTAGCCCAAAAAGGCTTCCGCCTGCACCATCGGCTAAATCTATGGCGATGGTCATGTTGTACTGCTGGCGTAATGCCCCCTGCTGATTAAGGCAATATAAAAATGAAAGCAATAATAACACTGCTGTTTACCAGTTTAGTGCAGGCCAGCCCGGCACCGGCGTGCAACACTGAGCAGCATCGTGCTTTTGATTTCTGGCTGGGAAACTGGCAGGTTTTCAAAGCCGATGGTAGCCTGGCCGGCAATAACCGCATCAGCCTGGCACAAAATGGCTGTGTTTTAACCGAGCAGTACCGCACGCCCGGTGGCTTTAACGGCCAAAGCCTGAACATGTTTGACAGCAGCCGCGGGCTTTGGCATCAAACCTGGGTAGACAATAGCGGTAGCTTGTTGCTGCTTGAGGGCAACATTGTCGACAACGATATGCTGCTATCCGGCGCTATGACAACCGCAGAAGGTGAGGTTCAGCAGCAGGATCCGCTGGACACCAAACCAGGACGGCAGCGTCAGACAGCACTGGCAGGCGCAAACGGCAGACGGTAACTGGGTAACCCTGTTTGATGGCCTGTACAAAAAAATACCTGACAACAATAAAGAAGGACACTAATCATGCGTCTGCTTAGCCTGGTAGCACTAATACTGTTTAGCCATATGTCAGTCAGCGCCTGTGAACTTGAACTTAACGGCGCCGATCGCAGCCAGGCCGATAAAAAGCGCGACCTTAGCAGCCTGCCTTGTCAAATGAACGCCCTGCTACCGGTGCAACCGGGCAATGTAGTATTGGATTTACTCGGTGGCGCTGGCTATTTTAGCGAACTGTTATCACAGCAGGTAGGCGCAAACGGCAAGGTGTATCTGCACAACAACCAGGCCTATTTACCTTATGTTGAAAAGCAGTTACGGCAACGGCTGGAGCAAAACCGTTTACCTAATGTAGTCCGGTTTGATGCTGAACTGGACAAACTAGCGCTTGCGCCAGACAGTCTGGATGCAGTGTACTTTATTATGGGTTATCACGACATGTATCATGTTAGTGAAGGTTGGAAAATAGACCCAAAGCAGCTGATGACACAGATTTACACGGCACTTAAGCCTGGCGCTAAGATGCTTGTAGTCGATCATAATGCCAGTGCGGGCAGCGGCACGGCAGCGGCGCAGGAACTACACCGGATTGAAGTAAGCTATGTACAACAGGAATTGCAGCAATTTGGTTTTAAGCTGATAACCAGCAGTGACGTACTGGCTAATAGCCAGGATGATTACACTAAGTCAGTGTTTGATAAAACCGTACGTGGCAAAACCGATCGCTTTGTACTGCTGCTGCAAAAACCCGTCAACTTATAATAACCGGCAGATTGCGGTCTGCTAAAAACCGGCTAAAATGGCGGCCCGACTCTTTACCCTGGGCTGCCTGTGCCGCATAACAATTCCGTCCTTACACTGCGTCAGCGCGAACTGGCCAACGCCACCCGGGTGTTTAACGCCCGTGGCAGCAAGGTAAAACGCTGTGACAGCTGCTTATTGCCTCAAGCCGATTGCATTTGCGCCGGCAAACCACAGGTGGTAAGCAACAGCGCGTTCTGTTTTATTATGTACACCGGCGAGTGCTACAAACCGAGTAATACCGGCCGAATTATTGCCGATGTTATTTCCGACAATCATGCTTTTGTCTGGGACAGAACCCGGCCTGATGCCACTATGCTGGCATTATTAAATAACCCGGTCTATGCACCTATCATAGTGTTTCCGCAGCAGTACGCCGAAGCGGAGCGCTGCATCGACAGTCCGTTAGATGTCGCTGCGGTGCAAACGGGCAAAATACCACTGTTTATTATGCTGGATGGCACCTGGCGCGAAGCAAAAAAAATGTTTAAAAGCCCTTACCTAGCGAATTTTCCTGTACTGGGTATTCAGCCGCAGCAGGCCTCCTGTTATCAGCTGCGCGAAGCGGCACATATACACCAGTTATGCACGGCTGAAGTGGCCATTGCAGTGCTGAAACTGGCCAATGACAGCGCTGCAGCCCAAGCCCTGGCAAGTTATTTTAATTTATTTCGCCGCGCCTATATCGCCGGCAAACCCCATTTAAACTTTACTGAACTGGCAGAATAAACTGCAAAGGATCTGACATGCGCGACGTAATACTGAGCAAACCTGCAGTGGAACTGTATAAAATTCTTAAGTTTGAAGGCCTGTTTGGCAGTGGAGGTGAAGCCAAAGCCGCGATAGATGCCGGCCTGGTTAAAGTAAATGGCGAAGTGGAAACACGTAAACGCCGGCAAATAAACGCCGGTGATATGATTGAGCTTGGCGGCGAACAGCTGCAAATACGCCTGGCATAACCAGCGGCTAAACCTGGCGGATAAAAGCCGCCAGCTGTGTGCTCAGCCAATCGGCATCATCCAGCGCCAGATCATGTCCGGCCCACGGATGTTGCCGGTGCGCCACCTGCCAGTGTTGCGCCAACGCCACCGAACACTGCGGGCTAACCAGCTTGTCGCCCTGACTACTAAGTAATAATGTCGGGCATTGCGGTGCAGGCGGCACTTCAAAGCGACTGGCGGCATAAAGCTGTCGCAGCGCATTACCGATACTAAGCGGCCTTTGCTGCTGCCATAGTTGCCAATTCGCTAATACGCCGGCATGTTGTGATGCCGCAGCGCTGGTTAGTTGTAAAATAATACGCTCACGGCTGTTGGCACTGCTAAACAGCGTACGCAACAGCAACGGATAATTTTGCCAGCGTAAGCGCTGATAAAACGGTGACAACGGCCTGGCACTGCTGTTAATTAACGTGATAGAAGCCACCTCGGCCGGAAACTGCGCCGCCCAGTCGGCTGCCAGCATGGCGCCCAGCGATATCGCCACTAAATGTACCCTGCCGTTAAACTCGGCAGCGTGTTGCAACTGAGCACGCACAGATTGGCGTAAAGCACTGATACTGCACGGTGAGCGCTGATGGTGTAACTCGCCGCAACCGGCAAAATCATAGCTTAATACCGGATTAGTTAACCTGGATGCCAGTAAAGGCCGGAATTCACCCCAATGCCGCTGTTCACGGCTAAGACCACGGATTAACAGCAGCGGCACTGCCTTAGCTAGTACCATAATTGCACCGCCTCTGCCTGCAATTGTGGCTTATCGGGCAACGGCAGCCAATGCCGATAAGACAGGCTGGCGTTAATTAAAAAATTAATTAAAATCAAATGACTGCGCAATACCCGCCTTACCCGGTGCGGCTTAACCGGGTGAAACATACCCAGGCTGGATAACAGCTGAAACGGATTCTTGCGCACCCAGTTCCACGAGCCCATTTCCAGCGTTAGCGGCAACAAGGTATTGTTGTATGCTGCGGCCTGATCATACAGATAGTCCCATAAATCGCCATGACACAAATAATGTTGTGCTTGCGGTTCAAAAATGTAGTTTTGGTGTGGATAGGTTTGAAACAACAATTGACGTAAGCGGTACATCTCGGCCAGATGAGCTATCGGCTGACGCCGGCTTTTGGCATAGGGAAACCACAACCGGTCAGTACTGCCAAAACCGGAATGACAATCCAGCACCAGTGAAAATGGCCGTTGAAACAGCTCTGCCGAGACAAAATTGACCAGGGCCTGGCTTTCAATTTCCATTTTGTCGGTACGGCCACGGTGCCAGGGGATCATACGGCTGATACGCTGCCCGCCAACCAGCCAGGCCGCCCCTTCAACACAGTCTACCGGCGCATTGCGCATCAGATCGACGCTGTTGCCATTGGCGCGCCAACCATTAGCCATACCCGCCGGATTTAATAGCGGAATAAAATAAATGCAGCAGTGTTCCAGCGTGTGTTGTAAACATTTGTCCCACGCCAAGCGCTGCAATAGCGTTTGCAAATAGGCCAGCACCACCTGAGTGCCAATACGTTCCAGCCCGTGCACACCGCCTACCAGCAATACCGCCGGCTTATTTACGCCAGTGTTACCCAGCGACAACGCATACAGCGGCAGCAATTGCGTCATATGCGGTACTTTTGCCAACACCTGCACGCGCAAATCGGCGGGAGCGCTGGCAATTAAGTGTTCAAGCTGCGCCAGCTCCGGCAATAAATCCTGCTGCAACTGCATACCACCACTAGACTAATGACACTGGTATGACACAGCATACCTTGCCCCAAGATGAAAAAAATGGCAGTTTTATGAAGATTTACCCCGGATTTACCTCCGGTTGCCCTGCTGTTGCGACAATAAAACGCGGTTCACTTATACTCAGTCTTAATCTAGCCGGAGGCGAAATATGCAGTTTGTCAGTTTAGCTAAATTGCTGCGTTTTAATGGCTACTACTGGGCAGCCATATTTTTGTTGGGTTTATTAAGCTCGTTACAGGCGGTGGCCTTACGTGAAAAGCCCTTTGAATGGCATTACTTTCCGATGATGCTGGCCAGCGACCTGGTGGCAATGTTGCTGACAGCCGGTTTAGTGATCTGGAGCTATCATCGTTTGCGTCAGCAAACCTTCAGCAATACCCAGCTGCTGTTGGGCGTAGCTTTGGTCGCCTTAGTCTATATTCCGGCTGAAAACGCGTTCTGGCTGTTATTATGGGACAACAAAATTACTGATATCCGGCTATTGGCCGGTAATCTGGATACGGCTGTGTTGGCGTTTTTTGTCTGGACCGCCTGCTATCTGACAGTGTTGATCTATCAAAAGCAGCTGCAGCGCCTGGCGCAAACCAATGAACTGAGCCAGAAAGTGCAACAGTTAGAATTGCAGGCGCTAAGCCATCAGCTTAACCCGCACTTTACCTTTAATGCGCTTAATTCAGTTTGTGCCTTGCTCGAAGCCGAGCGGTATGACGATGCCGAAACCATGTCTGAGCAACTGGCAACCTTTTTGCGTTATTCGCTGAGCAAATCACCTGATAGCCTGGTACAGCTGGCCGATGAGTTGTCTGCAATCAATGCCTATCTGCAACTGCAAAAAACCCGCTTTGGCGATAAGCTCAAAGTTAATTGCCAGATTGATGACACGTTAAAACGCCAGCGTATACCGGCGTTATTGTTGCAACCTCTGGTAGAAAATGCGATTAAATACGCCGTCGCCACACGTAAGCAAGGTGCAACCATTACCATTAGCGGTGCCCGCCTGCAAGATAGCCTGCATCTGTGTATCAGTGACGATGGCCCGGGCTCGCAGTTGCAGGCCAACAGCGGCGGCGCCGGTGTCGGCCTGGATAACATCCGCAACCGCCTGCTACAGCATTTTGGCAATAACGCTACACTGGCCATTGGTGCCAGCCCGCAAGGCTTTAAAGTGGATATCTGTTTACCATGGCAAACAGCATGATGGCAGTCCCTTTGCCGCCACAGCGGTTAAGCAATTTTTGGTACTGGCACTTGCTGTACTGGTTAAGCTACCTGCTGATCAAGTTTACCCATCTGGCCGTGTTGGTGCCGTTACAAAACGAATCCAGCTGGCCGTATTTATGGATCTACAGCCTGGTGACTCTGATCAATGTGCTCTGTACCGGCTTGCTCGGCCAGCATGAACTATTGCAACAGCGACCATTTTGGCAGCAGCTGAAGCGGCTATTGCTGGTCCTGGTGCCACTGTGGCTGGCGATGGTAATACTGCGCCAGACGCTGGTAATGCATTTCGCCACCCCTATGTTTCAGGAGGTTGATTCTCTATTAAAGTACTTTGTCGCCTTTTCGCTGGTGCTATTACCACTGGCCGGCTGGCTGGCAGTATTTATGCTGATTAAAGCTAATCAATTGCACTATTCCAGTGTATTGCAGCAACAACAGCTGGCGAAAAAAGCCCGTCAGGCCAGGTTAAAAGTGTTGCGCTACCAGCTCAACCCACACTTTATGTTTAATACGTTAAATGCGCTTAACGCGCTGATAGTGCAGCGTAACGGCCAGGCCGCTGAACAGCTGATCCAGCATTTATCCACTTATCTGCGGCATTCATTAAAGAATCAGCAGGATGAGTTTATTCCGCTGCAACAGGAACTGGATGCCTTAACCGCTTATATGGCCATTCAACAGGTGCGCTTTGGTGAGCGGTTACAACTGAGCTGGCAACTGCCGGACCAACCGCCCAAGGTATGTTTTCCGCCGTTATTGCTACAGCCACTGGCTGAAAACGCAATTCAATTCAGCGTTGCTGAGGTAGCTGGCGATATTTGTTTGCAGATCACGGTGCAGCAAACCGGGCCACAATTACACATCAGGCTGGCGCAACAAGGCGCCAGTGCTACTGCCGGCTGGCCCAATGCCAGCCAGCCACTAAACTTAGTTAATCTTGCTGAGCGGCTGCAGCTGTTATTTGGCAGTGCCGCCAGTTTAACCCTTAGCCACAGCAACAGCGGCTTTTACAGCCAGCTTAGCATAGCAACGGAGGCGCTGAATGACTGCCGCACTTAAGGTTATTATTGCTGATGACGAGCCGTTAGCAATCAGTAACTTAAAAGCCAAACTGGCCGTATATCCGAATATGGAGATTGTCGACTGTTTCGACAATGGTGATGACACCCTGCAATTTTTACAAACCGCTACCGATATCGATCTGGTGTTTTTGGATATTCAGATGCCCGGTATCAAAGGTATTGAAATTTTACAGCAAGCCGCTAAAGGCTCTGCGATGACCCGGCCACTGTATATACTGGTGACAGCATACGAGCAGTTTGCCTTTTCGGCGTTTGAACATTTTGCTTTTGATTATCTGCTAAAACCGGTGTCACGCCAACGTCTGGCACAAACCCTGCTGGATGCCCGCACCGCGCTGGATAAGCCATCAGAGCAGGCAATGGCGGTGGCGGCAAATAAGCTGACCTTTAAAACCGGCGCCTCAACCTTACTGCTGGACGATATTGAAATTCTGCAAATTGAAGCGGCCGGTAACTATATGTGTATTCATACTCTGAACGACACCCTGGTTATCCGTGAAACCATGAAGGAGCTGTTGCAACGCTTACCACAGCAGTTTGTGCAGGTGCACCGTTCGGTGTTACTTAACCTGCACCATGCACACAAGGTGCAACCGCATAACAACGACTATGAGTTTACGCTAAGTAACGGCAAAAAGGTTATTGCTTCAAGACGTTACAAACTGAACTGGGCTGACCAACTCAGCAATCTGCCACAGCATTAAAGTCACCACTTAACCCCAGCCGGCGTCGGCTTGTCACTTAGTAACAACGGCGCCACCTCTTACCCCATCACAGCAGCCTGCACCGGTTTTGCTTGCCACAATAACACTATGGCACTTGCCATACCTTAAACAACAGAGGGCAGCACAATGAAAACCGCACTTTTATTAGCAGTATCTCTGGCAAGTGCCAGCATGGCAGTACAGGCAGATCGTCATGAACGTAAAGAATACGGCTACATGTATGATGGTCTGGTGAAAATTTGTATTAATACGCAAAAAGACAATGCTTTAGGTCTTTTCAGAACCTTAAAGGACTATCGTGTCAGCCGCCAGGACGCAGTTAACGGCGTGGTATGTAACGGCCAACAACTGATGGATTTTGCCCGCGCCAATCAAGCAGTAAAAATTACCCGCGCACTGCAGCGGTATGAAGATCCGAACAAAGGCAGAACCATCATCAGAGATATTACTGCCCCGGCAGCAAATTAATCAGGCCGTTGGCTGGCTGCGAGGGGCACTAAATCAGCACCGCCCCTCGCCGCAGCTTAAGTTAGTTTGCTGCTGTATCAAGTGGCGCAAAACTCTTTACCAAATCATCTACCGCTTTCATTTGTTCAAGATAAGCTTGCAGTTTGGCCAGTGGTAAGGCACAGGGGCCATCACATTTCGCCTGATCCGGATCCGGATGGGCTTCAATAAACAACCCCGCCAGACCTAACGCCATACCAGAACGTGCCAGCTGCGCCGCCTGCGCCCGCCGACCGTCGGCCGAACTGTCACGACCACCGGGTTTTTGTAGCGCATGGGTAGCATCAAATATGACCGGGCCATATTGTTTCATTTCATCCATGCCCAGCATGTCTACTACCAGATTATTATAACCAAAGCAGCTGCCGCGCTCGCATAACAGAACCTGCTCGTTACCGGCTTCTTTAAACTTGCTGATGATATGCCGCATTTCATGTGCTGCTAAAAACTGTGGCTTTTTCACATTGATCACAGCCCCGGTTTTCGCCATGGCTACCACTAAATCGGTTTGCCGCGCTAAAAATGCCGGCAATTGGATCACATCAACCACTTCAGCAACCGGCGCCGCCTGGTAAGGCTCATGCACATCGGTAATCAGTGGCACCTTAAAGGTGCGTTTAATTTCTTCAAAAATTTTTAACCCTGCATCCAGGCCAGGGCCGCGGTATGAATGCACCGATGAACGGTTGGCTTTATCAAACGACGCTTTAAACACATAAGGAATACCCAGCTTGCTGGTAACTTCAACATAGTGCTCGGCAATACGCATCGCCAGATCGCGCGATTCCAGCACATTCATGCCACCAAACAGCACAAAGGGTAAATGGTTGGCTACCGGTATGCCGGCAACCGCAATAGTATGAGTGTTCATGTCAAATCCAGAGAAAACAGCTGTTATCAGAATGCCGGTAAAAATACCGGTTGTTTAGTTATGGCTACCCGCACTGCTAACCCCAGCCAGCCCAGTGCACCAAGGAAACACAAGCCGCGGATAAAAGCGGTGCGGCCACGAAATGCCATTACCGCCAGCGCAATGTAAGCCAGTACTGCAAATAGCTTTTCAGTCAGCCAGGCGTGTACAAACGGATATTGCTGTATTGTCAGCATTAACATTATGGCACTTAGCAACAACAGGGTATCGATAACGTGCGGCGCAATTTTAAAAAATTTGTGTTGTAGCATGGCTGCCGGTTTTAAACTCATGGCATAGCGTAGCAACAGAAAACTGACACTGAGCACTGCCATCAGCAGGTGAAAATGCTTGTAAGCCATATACATAGGGTTAATCCTTCGTCGTTAAAAAAACAGCCAGCTTAAGCTGGCTGTGGTTATTCTTCGCTGTCCGGGTATTTTTGCAGTATTGCCTCTAATTTGTCGACCCGCTGGGTAAATATTTCTACTAATTTGGGATCAAACTGCTTACCGGATTCAGCGTTAATATGGGTCATAACCTGTTCTAAACTCCAGGCCGACTTATAGCAGCGGCGGTGACGCAGCGCATCATACACGTCAGCCAACGCCGCAATGCGGCCGTAAATATGAATATCATCGCCCTTTTTGCCGGCCGGGTAGCCGCTGCCATCCCATTTTTCATGGTGATCTTGTGCTATTACCGCACCGGCCTGAATAATGGCCCGTTTCGAATTTTTTAAAATGTCATACCCGATACTGGCATGGGTTTTCATTACTTCCCATTCCTGGCCCTGCAATTTCGCCGGTTTATTCAGGATCCCATCCGGTATCCCCACCTTACCTACATCATGCAGCGGTGCGGCAAACATCAGACGTTCGGCTTCTTCATCCGGCATACCATAGGCTTTGGCCAGATCGTAGCAAATAAAGGCTACACGCTTGACATGATTACCCGTTTCTATTGAGCGGTGCTCGACAGCCTCACTTAAGCGATAGACGATTTCGCGCTGGGTATCTTCAATTTCATGTTGCAGTTGTACATTTTCATAGGCTATCTGCACATTTTGCGAGAATAGCTCAATCAGCTTTTTCTCATTTTCATTAATCACACCGGGTAAACCGGAAATGTACAGCAAAGAACCATGGGTAAACTTACTGGTGCAATAGGCCACCAGATAATTGTCTCGGTACACTATGCCTTTGGAATGTAAGGCGGTTTCAAACGCTTCCAGTAATTCTGGCGCCAGCACTTCCTGCACTGGCTTGCCTTCCTGACGCTCAAACTCGCCCTGGCCGGCAAACACCACCAGCTTATGCGGATCAGACACGTCTCCGCTGATATTACCGGCCACCATGGATGAGCTCACCAACAGGGCGTTTTCGTTACAACCGAGAATAGACGTTAGCTGCTGCAACACGCCGTCGATAAATTGTTCCATCGAGTGTGAAGAGAATAAGTCAGCGGACGCATTGATGATTTTTTCTAAGCCTTGCCGGCTTTGCTCCAGCGACATGATATCGCGGTACGAGCGCAGGCTGGACATAATAACGGTAAACAGTTTTTGCGCTGTCAGCTCGGTCTTGGATTTATAATCGTTGATATCATAATTAATAATGACCTGCCGCTCCGGTGCCTGGCCTGGCTGACCGGTGCGTAGAATGATCCGCACATGTTCATTATGCAGGGTTTCGCGGATATAGCTGGCAACCAGTAAGCCAGCGTCATCGGTTTCCATTACCACATCAAGTAACATCACCGCAGTATCCGGATGCTGCTCAATTAATTTTTTTGCCTCAGCACCGGAATAAGCACTGATAAAGGTCAGGTTTTTACCCTGAAAGGTAAAATCACTCAGTGCCAGCTTAGTCACTGCGTGCACTTCAGGCTCGTCATCAACTATCAGGATCTTCCAGCTACCGTTTAACGTTGGTTCTGTCTGTTCCGGCTCTTCGGCAAATAAAAATTCATCACTCATCCGCTTATCCTTGGCGCATTTTAGCTGTGCAGCATACTGCTTTAGTTATATGCGCTAACTTAGATACGGTCAAAGAAAACCTGATGTAATTCAACTTAACACGGATAACAGCCGCCGCTAATGCGCCAGTTACCGCCGTAGTCACGTAACGACTGTACCTGTGAAAAACCGGCGTCGTGCAATAGCTGCTGCACCGCATCCGCCTGATCATAGCCATGCTCCAGATACAGCCAGCCATTTGGCTGCAAATACTCTGGTGCGTGCTGCACTATGTGACGGATATCCGCCAGCCCATGCTGTTCTGCTGTCAGGGCCGTTATCGGCTCATAACGTAACGCCGCCAGATGGCTGTCATGCGGATCAATATACGGAGGGTTTGATACGATAAGATCAAAGCGTTGCCCAGTCAGCGCAGCAAACCAGTTGCTCTGTAACACTGTGCAGTTACTGATACTTAACTGCGCACGGTTGCGCTCTGCCAGCTGCACCGCAGCGCTGATGTAATCTACTGCGGTTAACTGCCACTGTGGTTTGTTGTGCGCCAGCGCCAGCGCTATAGCACCGGTACCAGTGCCTAAGTCCAGCACTTTGGCATTTGTTGGCAACGGCAGGCTAAGCGCCTGCTCAACCAGCAGTTCGGTATCCGGCCGTGGTATTAACGTGCTGGGGCTAACCTCGAGCTGCAAATCAAAAAAGTGCCAATAGCCAAACAGATAGGCCAGTGGCTGGCCCTGTAAGCGCGCGCCTAGCAGCGTGCTAAGCTGTGTCTGCTCGGTTGCCGTTAATTGGCGCTCCGGGAAGCTGTATAAATAGCTGCTGCTGACATTAAGCACATGGCACAAACACAATCGGGCTTCAATATCTGCAGTTTGGCTAACCGCCGCCAGCTGCAACTGTGCTTGCTTTTGCCACTGCGCCAGTGTCAGTGCTGCTGACACTTAGCGGTTCTCGTCGGCCAGTGCCGCTAACAAATCGGCCTGGTGTTCATGCTTTAACGGCTCAAGTACCTGATCTAAATCGCCTTCCATTACCTCATTTAGGCGGTAAATGGTTAAGTTAATACGGTGATCGGTTAAACGGCCCTGCGGGAAGTTATAAGTGCGGATGCGCTCGGAGCGATCGCCGCTACCTACCAGCGAGCGACGGGTCGACTCTTCTGCCAAACGGCGTTTTTCATCTTCAGCTGCCTGAATGCGTGACGCCAGCACGCTCATAGCGCGGGCACGGTTTTTATGCTGCGAACGTTCGTCCTGACATTCCACGACGATACCGGTGGGCAAGTGGGTAATCCGAATAGCAGAGTCGGTACGGTTAACGTGCTGACCACCGGCGCCGGAAGCACGGTAGGTATCCACTTTTAAATCGGCCGGGTTAATTTCTATCGCTTCGCTTTCCGGAATCTCCGGCATGATGGCCACAGTACAGGCAGAAGTATGCACCCGGCCTTGTGATTCAGTAGCCGGTACCCGCTGTACCCGATGCCCGCCCGATTCAAACTTCAGTGTGCCGTAAGCGCCTTCACCCTGCACACTGGCGATAATTTCTTTGTAGCCGCCGTGCTCACCGTCACTGGCACTCACCACTTCCAGCTTCCAGCGGCGCTTTTCGGCAAAGCGGCTGTACATACGAAACACATCGCCGGCAAAAATAGCCGCTTCATCGCCACCGGCGCCGGCACGGATTTCTAAAAAGCAGCTGTTGTTATCGTTCGGATCTTTAGGCAGCAGTAAAATCTGCAATTCCTGATCCAGCTGCTCAATGCGTTCTTTGGCGGCTTTATATTCTTCCTGCGCCATTTCACGCATATCCGGATCGCTGTCTTTTTGCATCTCTTCTGCCGAGACTAAATCCTGCTGCGCCTGCTGATAGTCAGCAAAAGCTTTGCTGATATCTTCCAGTTGGCTGTACTCTTTTGACAGTTCGCGAAATTTAGTCTGATCGCTGATGACAGAGGCATCGCTTAACAGCGCCTGCACTTCTTCGTAGCGCTCAGCCAGCCCTTCCAGCTTACGGTATACCGATTCTTTCATGATGTTGTATTTGCCTGATTACAGATCTAACAAGGTGTTGATCATATTTTGTTTATTAAGCTCATCGTCCTGTACCAGCTGACGAATGGCTTTAGTGGGGCTGTGCATCAGCCGGTTAGTCAGTTTAACCGAGAATTCAGCCAGTACTTTTTCGGCGTCCTGGCCGGCAGATAATTGGTTTACCGCCTTGGCCAGCAATTCATTACGTACCGCATCGCAGCGCTGCCGGTAATCGCGTACCCAGTCTGCATTGCCCTGCAGAGTTTGCCACTGGGCAAATTCAGCCACGCCAACGGCAATCATCTGTTTGGCCTGTTCGGCAGCCTGCTGCCGGTTGGTTAAATTTTGCGCCACTATAGACTGCAAGTCATCTACGGTGTACAGATAAGCATCTTCCAGATCGGCCACTTGCTGCTCAATATCGCGCGGTACGGCCAGATCGACCAGAAACATTGGCTTGTGCTTACGCTGCTTTAGCGCTTGCTCCACCATGCCTTTGCCGACGATCGGCAAGGTGCTGGCAGTAGAGCTGATGACAATATCAGCTTCGGCCAGTTGTTGTGGCACTTGCGATAGTGTTATTGCCGAGGCGGCAAATTGTTCTGCCAGCAACACGGCCCGCTCGTAAGTACGGTTGGCTACACTAAGCTGGCCTGCGCCCTGCTCTTGTAAATGCCGCGCCACCAACTCTATGGTTTCACCGGCGCCAATCAGTAATACCCGCACCTTAGCCAGGTTGCCAAATATTTGTTTCGCTAAACTAACAGCCGCAAACGCCACCGACACCGCATTGGCGCCAATATCAGTGTCAGTTCTAACCTGTTTGGCTACCGCAAAGGTTTTTTGAAATAAGCGTTCAAACTGTGGGTTAATGGTTCCGGCATTACGCGCCTGATTATAGGCTTGTTTTACCTGGCCAAGAATTTGCGGCTCGCCCAGCACTAACGAATCCAGCCCGGAAGCTACCTGCATCAGGTGCTCAGCGGCGGCACTGTCCTGATGTAAATACAGGTGCGGCTGCAGATCAGTGCTGTTAAGTGCATGAAATTGCGCCAACCAGCCAATTACCTGTTCCGCCTGGCTTTGGCTGCCGTTAAAATACAGTTCGGTACGATTACAGGTAGACAGGATCACCGCATCGGTTATGCTGGTCAGCGTGGTCAGCTCGCGCAAGGCCTGCGACACTTGCTCTGGCGCAAAAGCGACTTGCTCGCGCAGGGCAACCGGTGCCGTTTTATGATTTATGCCGAGAGCGAAAATGGCCATCACCTGTGTGTTAAAAGTTATCAGGGGCGAATTGTACGAAAAAGCCCATATTAAGAAAAGCTAAGAAAGCCAAGTGAAGGACTTTAGTGTGCGTTATCCGTATTATCAGCCCGCTCTGATGCTATTATTTTGTCTGTTGCTCAGTGGCTGTAGCCTGTGGCAGCGCCCGGCTATGCCCGAGCAACCGCTGGCCGCCAACGAACGCGAACAGCGTATTATGGCGCTGCAACAGTTTAAGTTACAGGCCACATTGGGCATAAAAGCACCTAATGACAGCATCAGCGGTAATTTGAACTGGCACCAGCTTAATAGTGCCGACTATCAGGCACAGCTGCGCAATGCTATCGGGATCAGCCTGTTTGAATTAAGCCACAGCAGCGCTGGCAGTGCGATAAAGATCCGCGGTGACACTTACACCGCGGTAGATACCAGTTCCTTATTGCTGCAACTGGCGGGCTGGTCGATACCCCTGCATGATATGCCGCTGTGGCTGCGTGGCTTACCGGGCAACAGAGGGCGCAACATAGTGCGCGATGAATTTGGCCGTGTTACCGGCTTTAGCCTGACTGACAGCACCGGCATTGTCTGGCAACTGCAGTATCAGAGCTTTTTCCCCGACGCCCTGGCCCTGCCAAAACTTCTGCTGCTAAGTAGCAGCGACACTGAAATAAAACTGGTAATACGAAATTGGCAATAACAACGCTTACGCTGCCCGCCGTGGCAAAACTGAATTTATTTTTACATATTACCGGCCGCCGCGAAGACGGCTATCACAATCTTGAGACGCTGTTTCAGTTGTTAGATGTCGGCGATGAGCTGAGGTTTAGCTTACGCCAGGACGGCGCCATCGGGCTTGATTGCAACAACAGCGAGCTGATAAACGAGCAGAATTTAGTGCTGCGCGCGGCCCGCCTGCTGCAGCAATACAGTGGTTGCAAGCTTGGCTGTGATATTTATCTGGAAAAACACCTGCCAATGGGTGGCGGCCTCGGCGGCGGTTCATCTGATGCGGCCACCACCTTACTGGGCTTAAATAAGCTGTGGCAACTGCAGTTATCTATCGACGTTTTGGCCGACCTCGGCTTGTCGCTTGGTGCAGATGTACCACTGTTTGTCCGCGGCTTTACCGCCTTTGCCCAGGGCGTAGGTGAAAAATTACAACCGCTGCAACTGGACGAAAAACTGTACTTAGTCGTCACGCCGAACTGCCATGTCAGCACCGCAGAAATATTTCAGCACCCTGATTTAATTCGTAATTCTAAGCCAATACCGCCTGGCGAAGTGCTGAGCGCAAACTGGCGCAATGACTGCCAGCCATTGGTAGAACGGCTCTACCCTATTGTTGCAATAACCTTACAGTGGTTGGTAGAATACGCGCCGTGTCAAATGACGGGTACTGGCGCCAGTGTGTTCGCCGCATTCCCGGACCAGACCAGTGCTCAGCATGCCCTTGCGCAATTACCGGCTAACTGCCATGGTTTTATTGCCAGAGGGGTCAACCAGTCGCCAGTTTGGGCTGCGTTGGCAGATACCGAATAAGTAACTGCAGCAGCTATAGGTTGCTGTTTATTGATAAACCGGACTCACCACTGCCCTGAGGATCCTACCGTGCCTGACATGAAGGTTTTCGCTGGTAACGCCATACCAGAACTCGCAAGTAAAATCGCCAGCCGCCTGTATATTAAACTGGGAGATGCCGAAGTCGGCCGCTTCAGTGATGGCGAAGTCAGCGTTCAAATCAATGAAAACGTGCGTGGTTCTGATGTGTTTATCATCCAGTCTACCTGTGCGCCAACTAACGATAATCTGATGGAGCTGATTGTAATGGTCGACGCCTTGCGTCGTGCTTCAGCCGGTCGTATTACTGCAGTAATGCCCTACTTTGGTTATGCCCGTCAGGACCGTCGCGTACGTTCTGCCCGGGTGCCAATTACCGCAAAAGTGGTAGCCGACTTTTTATCCAGCGTTGGTGTTGACCGGGTATTAACGGTAGATTTGCACGCTGAACAAATTCAGGGCTTCTTCGATGTACCAGTAGATAACGTATTTGCCAGTCCGGTACTTTTAGAAGACATGCGTAAGAAAGATCTGCAATCACCGGTAGTGGTATCGCCTGATATCGGCGGCGTAGTACGTGCCCGTGCTATCGCCAAACTGCTGAACGACGCCGACTTAGCCATTATCGACAAACGCCGGCCAAAAGCCAACGTATCGCAGGTTATGCATATTATCGGTGACGTTAAAGATCGTGACTGTATTATCGTTGACGACATGATCGACACCGGTGGTACTTTGTGTAAAGCCGCTGAAGCGTTAAAAGAGCAAGGCGCCAAGCGCGTATTTGCTTATGCTACGCACCCGGTATTCTCTGGCAGCGCGCCACAAAACATTGCTAATTCCGTGATCGACGAGCTGATTATCACTGACACTATACCGCTGACACCTGAGATGAAAGCGGTAAGTAAAGTACGTCAGCTAACGCTAAGCGAAATGCTGGCCGAATGTATCCGCCGTATCAGCAACGAAGAGTCTATTTCGTCAATGTTTGACTAAACAGAGTCTGATTTGCAAAAGGCGCCTTGTGGCGCCTTTTTTAATGGCCCAAATTTACTTAGCCGCCAGATAACGCCGAATTGCCAGATAATCGGCTTGCAGTACGTCGACATCAAACTCCGGCACTGTTACACCGGGCCTCGTGGTTGGCAAAAACACCGCCTGTAATCTGGCATCCGGGTTAAGCAAATACAGCATAATGCCATGTGCCACCAGATAGTCGGCGCTGTCGGGCGCAATGCCATCATTTTGTACGTTAAAACGCAGTGACAGGGCTTGCTCAAACGGCTTTGCTAATGCTGCTACTTGCGGATCCGGTCGCAAACCACGAATATCTGCCGCGAAGTACTGCAGATACTGCGCCAGTTCAACTGCGCTGTCGCGCTTGGGATCTATGCTGTAAAACAGCAAATCCAGCTGAGAGAATTCAGCTTCGCTGGCCAACTGCTGCTGTAAATTGGCCAGTTTGGCCAGCGTCAGTGGGCATACATCCGGGCAATAGGTGTAGCCATAGCTCAGCAGATGCCAGCGCCCTTGCAGCGTTGCAGGTTGCACCGGCAAGCCCTGATGATCCTGCAGCTGAAACGCGCCCAGGCTAACAGGCCTGGCTAACAGTACGGCTTGTTGCAACTGCGGTGCTGTGCGCTGTGGCCGCTGTTGCCATAACAGAAGTGCCAGCAACACCAAGGCCAGTAGCGCCAGTGGCACGCCAAACCGCGCCGGCAACGCTTGCGCCGTTACAGCCGCCACAGATGATCAACCAAAAGCGCACAAAACAGCGCCAATAAATAATATATCGACACCTGAAAAGTTCGCATCGCACTGTGCCTGTCCGGGTACCAGCGCAACATCAAGGCTGAATGTAAAAACCAGCCGCCCAGTAACAAGGCTGACAACAGATATAAAGCCCCGCTCATACCTACGCATACCGGCAACACACTAACGGGTAACAACAATAAGGTATAACTGACGATGGCATCGCGGGTATAAGGCACGCCATGGGTGACCGGCAGCATGGGTACTTTGGCCCGGCGGTAGTCGTCAAGCCGGTCTATCGCCAATGGCCAGAAATGCGCCGGTGTCCAGACAAAGATAATCAGCACCAGTAAAAACGGCTCAATACTGAGTTGATTGGTAACACTGGTCCAACCCAGCAAAGGTGGCAGCGCACCGGATAAGCCACCTAACACAATATTTTGTGAGCTGTAGTACTTTAAAAAGCGGGTGTAAATAACAGCATAACCTATCAGGCCAACACAGGTGAGCACAGCCGTAAGTGGGTTTACCAGCCACCACAACAGGTTTAGCGAAAAAGCTGACAGCAGCACCGCAAACCAGAGTGCCTGGCTTGCCGTTAAACTGCCGCGCACTAACGGGCGGTAGCGGGTACGCTGCATTAAGCGGTCAATTTTGCTATCGGCCAGGTGGTTAAATACTGCCGCTGCAGCCGAAGCACCCGCTATACCCAGGGTGGCAGCAATCAGCTTGTGCCAGTCCTGCCAGGCAGGAGCGGCCAGCAGCATGCCGACCACGGCGGTAATAACCAGTAGCAGCACCACTTTAGGTTTGCATAGCTGTAAATAATGCCGCCAGTTGCCGGTGAAGGAATAGCCCAGCGTTTCAGTTAGCATAATAAGCACCTGTTACAGTTCAGTACTGATGAAAATATAAAAGCCGCAGTGCATGGGTGTAATCGCCTTCGATCGCCATGAGCGCAATAAACACCGCTATGGCAAACAGCGGCACAAACAACAGCAGTTTTAATGCCAAGCGTTCCCATTTTACATGCATAAAAACACTGAGGATCAGCCCGGCTTTAAGCAACATAAAAATCAGAACCAGCGTCCAGCGCAGTGGCCCCTGCAGATGCAGATAATCGACCATGTAAGAAAAAAAACTCAGGAGAAACAACAAGCCCCAAACTTTAAAATACAGGCTGATTGGGTGCTGCTGGGCATGATCGGCAGACATGACTCACCTCACCATAAGTAAAAGAATGCGAAAATAAATACCCAGACCAAATCAACAAAGTGCCAGTACAGGCCGCTGATTTCGACAATTTCATAACCGCGCTGATCATAATCACCGCGCGCCAGCTTACGCGCTACCACTAACAGATAGATCACGCCGGCGCTAACGTGCAGGCCATGAAAGCCGGTGATCATAAAAAAAGCGGCGCCAAATTGGCCGGCCCCCATCGGATTGGTCCAGGGGCGCACGCCATCGGCAATTAATTTGCTCCATTCAAACGCCTGCATGCCAACAAAACTAGCCCCCAGCACCGCTGTTGCCAACATCAGATATACGGCCAGTTTTTTTTGTTTGCGGTAGGCACAACTGACGGCCATTGCCATAGTGCCGCTGCTGGTGATCAGAATAAACGTCATGATAGCGATCAGAAACAGCGGTACGGTATGGCCAAATACCACCAGCTCAAATACCTGGCTGGCATTAGGCCAGTCAGCCGTAGCCGACAAACGCACTGTCATATAGCCGATCAGAAAAATGCTGAAGATAAAGGTATCACCCAGCAGAAAAATCCACATCATCAGCTTGCCCCAGGACACCCTGAAGGCACGCTGATCTGAGGTCCAATCGGTAACGACGCCCTGCCAGCCGCCAGGTTCTGCCGCTTTATCGGATTGCCCGCTCATAAATTAGCCTCGCCAAAGCCACACAGAGCGGCCAAAGTGTTAAGAGTCTGCGCCGGGCTGGTTAGTAACCAGAACAATAGCAACCACAACAACAGCAGGTAGTGCCAGTAAGCGCAGCACAGCGTTAGTGTCTTTTCCAGCGTTGCCGCCCTGGCCTTAGCCAGTTGCAAAAACACCGGTGACACAGCGATGACACCGCCCAGCAAATGCACAGCATGCAATGCGGTTAACAGATAGAAATAGTTGCTGGCAGCCGTGTCGGTAAAACCAAAACCAGCATCAGCTAACTGCAACCAGACACGATACTGGGCAAATAAAAACAGCAAGATTAACGCTACCGCAGCTGTTAATGCCCCCAGCACCGCGCTAAGCCGCTGGCGGGCGGCACACCACTGCGCCAGCTGCATGGCCAGACTGCTGCCCAGCAATAAGCTGGTGCTAAGCCACAAACCGCTGCGATCGGATAAGGGTAACCAGGGCTCGCCGGCCAACACCTGAAAGTCCGGCAACTGCGAGCGCCCCAGCAGAGTAACAATAAACAACGAGAACAATACACTGACCGTAGCGAGGAAAAACTTCAACGCGGTGCGCTGCGGCCAGATATCTTCCGGCAGATAGTGTAATGCCGGATCTTGTCCCTCAGGTTGTGCCAGCCAGGGCTTTTCGGTCAGCTTGCTGAAAATACTCATTGGCCCGCCTTAGCATAAGCCTGGGCATCATCCAGCACGACAGCACTGTCAGGCAGGTTCTGCGGAATAAAATCATCACGGGCACCGGGTACACTGTAGTCATAAGCCCAGCGGTATACGGTTGGCAGTTGCGCACCAAAGTTGCCGTGCGCCGGCGGCGTTTGTGGTGTTTGCCATTCCAGTGTAGTGGCTTGCCAGGGATTGGCACTGGCTGTTTTGCCCCGGCGCAGGCTGATAACCAGGTTGGCTATAAACAGCAGTTGCATCACTGCCACAACCAGTGCCGCAACGGTGATACTGCTATTGAGACTTTGTGCTGATTCAGGAATAAAATCGGTACCGGCAATGGCATAGTAACGCCGAGGCACCCCCAGAAAGCCCAGATAATGCATCGGCAGAAACACCAGATAAGTGCCGATAAAGGTGCCCCAGAAATGCAGCTTTCCTAAACCATCATGCAACATCTTGCCGGTGACTTTAGGAAACCAGTGATAAATAGCGGCAAATAGCACCAGAACTGGCGATACGCCCATCACCATATGAAAATGCCCGACCACAAAGTAAGTGTCGGACAAAGGTAAGTCGACGACCACATTGCCGAGGAATAGCCCGGTCAAACCGCCATGCACAAAGGTAAAGATAAAACCAATGGCAAATAACATCGGCACAGTAAGATGAATATTGCCCTGCCACAACGTCAGCACCCAGTTGTAAACTTTCAGCGCGGTCGGCACCGCAATAATCAGCGTTGTCGTTGCAAAGAAGAAACCAAAATAAGGGTTCATGCCGCTGACATACATATGATGGGCCCAGACAACAAAACTCAGGCCACCAATGGCGACGATAGCCCACACCATCATCCGGTAACCAAAAATGTTTTTGCGCGCATGTGTCGCCAGTATGTCGGACACTATACCAAAGGCCGGCAGTGCCACTATGTACACTTCAGGATGGCCAAAAAACCAGAACAGGTGCTGAAACAAAATCGGGCTGCCGCCGCTGTAATCCAGTTGTTCGCCCAGCGACACTATCACCGGCATAAAAAAACTGGTGCCGACCGTTTTATCTAAAAACATCATTACCGCACTGACCAACAGGGCAGGAAAAGCCAGCAACCCAAGGATAGTCGCAACAAAAATACCCCATACAGTTAGCGGCATCCGCATCAACGTCATGCCGCGGGTACGGGCCTGCAGCACAGTACAGACATAATTTAATCCGCCCATGGTAAAGGCGACAATAAAGATGGCCAGTGATATCAGCATTAGCAAAATACCAGGCCCGGAGCCTGGCGTGCCGGGTAAAATTGCCTGCGGTGGATATAGCGTCCAACCCGCTCCGGTCGGGCCACCGGTGACAAAAAAGCTGGACAGCAGTACCAGCACCGACAGCAGATAGGTCCAGTAGCTAAGCATATTCAGAAACGGAAACACCATGTCACGGGCGCCAACCATTAGCGGGATCAGGTAATTACCAAAGCCGCCCAACAGCAATGCCGTTAACAGATACACCACCATAATCATGCCGTGCATAGTAACGAACTGCAGATAATGCGTAGAATCTATAAATGAAAATTGGCCAGGAAACCCCAACTGCAACCGCATCAGTGCCGACAACACTAAGGCCACCAGCCCGACAAAGATTGCCGTCAGGCTGTACTGTATAGCAATAACTTTGTGATCCTGGCTCCAGACATAACGGGTCCAGAAACTTCCCGGTTCATCATGCTGATGTGCAGTGCCATAACTGGCAGATATTGTCATGCTTTGCTCCTTAATATCGCTGCAAACTCAGGGCTGCAGGCTGCTGATATAGGCTACGACATCTGCTATATCCTGCTCCGACTGCAGCGACTGTGCGATCAGGCTCATTTGCGCACCATAAAAATCGTCCGGATGACTACCCCGCACCCGCTGTTTGAAATAATTCAGTTGCCGCTGCAGATACCAAGCGTCCACACCGGCCAATTTGGGGGCATTCATGGCATAACTGCCACCCGCAGCAGCCCCATGACAGGAGGCGCAGCTGCGGTACAATTTTTGTCCGCGCTGTACATCGCCATCTGTCGTTTTAGTTGTTGCTGGCGGCAGGCTAGCGATATAAGCCAGCAGATGGTTCAGCATGGCAGGATCCGCCACGGTATTGGCCATCGCCGCCATCTGGGCGCCAAACTGGTCACCTTCGGCGCTACCGCGAATACCTTGCTGATAGTGCAGCAACTGCCGGCGCAGATACCAGCGCGACTGCCCGGCCAGTGCCGGGGCATGCATTTGCTGATTGCCCTCACCAGCCGCACCATGGCAGGCAGCACAGAGTTGATACTGCGCCTGGCCCAGCCGGATATCAGCCTCTGCTACCGTCTGGCTTTGACCAAAGGTTTGCTGCTGCGCTAACCACTGCTGATATTCGCTACCGGCTTTCACTACAACTTTACTGCGCATAGCAAAATGGCCGCTGCCGCATAACTCTTCACACAGCACATCAAACTGGCCGGTCTGCGTCGGGGTAAACCAGAGCGTGCTGACCATACCCGGCACCAAATCCATTTTTACTCTGAACTGCGGCACGGTGAAATTGTGTAGCACATCGGCAGATCGCAGCAGCATTTTCACCGGCTGATCCAGTTCCAGTACCAGCTCTTTACTTAAAATGATGACATCGTCTGTGCCGGCAGGATCGGATGGCACTATGCCCAATGGGTTTTGTTCAGATATCAGCGCCGTATCAACTTTGCCCAACTGGCCATCGGCGCCGGGCAAACGAAAACGCCAGTGCCATTGCTGGCCAAAAGCTTCAACTTCAGTGGCGTGTTCCGGTGGCTGAACAAACTGGGCCCAGACATATAAACCCGGTGCCAGCATGGCGGCGATACCAACACTGGTCAGGGCAACCAGCCAGCCTTCCAGCTTTTTGTTTTCAGGTTCATAGTGTGCTTTATGGCCTGGCCGGCTGCGAAAGCGAAATATCGCAAAAGCCAAAAACAGATTAACCAGCACAAATACCACGCCGGTTATCCACACCGTAATATCGACAGTAAAATCAATGGATGACCAGTTAGACGCCAGTGGTGTAAACCACCAGACACTAAAGTAATGCAGTAACAGAGAGCCGATTACCAGCAATACAATAACGAGGGTAATTGCCATAACGCTGTTATTCCTTAACGTTAAAAGTGAAAGTACCAGGTATCGACTTCAACAAATTAACCAGACAACAGTACGTACAACTATTAGCCCAACAACTTGAGGACTGAGCTTTATTTGATTTTGACTATAGGCGATAAATGAGCAGCTTGCCTAAAAAACCGGCGTACAACTGCACGCCGGTTTGGCTAAAGTACTGCAACTGTCAGGGCATGGCTTTCATAAAACGGCGAAAATAAATTTGCGTACGTACCACCCAACCGGGGGCGCCTTCACCACTGCCGGCTAACTGTAATTTGGGGTGGCGCCGCACGGTACGGTTTAACACGGCTTCGTCTTGCGGATCGATGTCAACAAACAGCACATGCTTGCCTTGCTGCAACACATCCTGAAACTTTTTAAAGTGCACGTTAGGTTCCTGTATGCCGATAAAGCCACCTTCCCAGGTACAAAAACCCAGCACCACTATGGCTAAAAATATAAATGGCACCCAACCAGCGGCACTCTCAGTCCAGCCCATACTGTAAGCCACCAGCAACACCACTGCCGCAGCTATAACTCCGACTACAGCACCCAGTTCAGTTGCATGCACAACATCGCTTTTTAGTACCGCGGACACTTCCGGTAAATGATGTAATTCGACGTTGGCATCCTGTTCACTTAAAACATGAATTTGCGGGGTATTAATCCCCTGTTGTTCGAGCTCGCGCTCAACAGCTTCAAGATCATCAAGATCTTCGCTGATAAAATACCGTCTTAACATAATATTCTCCGCTAAAAGCTTGCGATATGTCGCCGTAGTCGCTTTGCAAACCAAGGGCAGTTAGCCATTGGCCTAACTGCAAAGCTGCTCACTTTTTAACCAGCACTTCTCAGTATAGTCTTAATTTAGCTATCGCGTATAAATGCCGCTAATTTGCAATTGCAGCTAGCGGGTGCCGGTGGTAATATGTCGCGCCCCAGAAAATGGGGTCCAGCCTGAGACTGGTCGCAAGTCTTGGGATACTTAAATATTTGGAGTACATCATGTCTGATGCAATCTTTACATTAAACGCAGAAGTCCGTACTGACTCAGGGAAAGGTGCGAGCCGCCGCCTGCGTCACGAAGACAAAGTGCCAGCTATCATCTACGGTGGTAGCAAACCAGCGCAATCAATCACTTTAGAGCACTCTAAACTGATTAAAGCACAAAGTTTCGAAGCCTTTTACTCACACATCCTGACAATTAACGTTGCCGGTGAAGAAGTAAAAGCCATCGTTAAAGCTATGCAGCGTCACCCGTTCAAGCCAAAAGTTATGCACGTTGACTTCCAACGCGTAGAAGCTGGCCACGAACTGCACACCGTTGTTCCTGTTCACTTCGTTAGCGAAGAAGCAGCAGTTAAAAAAGGTGGCGTAGTAGTACACGCTGCTAACGAAATCGAAATCTCTTGTCTGCCTGCAGACTTACCAGAGTTTATCGAAGTTGACATGAGCAATGTTGAAGTAGGTACTCACCTGCATTTATCTGATCTGAAAGCGCCTAAAGGTGTTACTTTCGTTCAGTTAGCTAAAGGTCACGACTTAGCCGTTGTTTCTGTAAACAAACCAGCTGGTAAAGCAGCTGATGCAGAAGAAACTGAAACTGCTGAGTAATGTCTGACACGACTCAATCAGCCATACAGTTGATTGTGGGCCTGGGTAATCCGGGCCCGGAATACAGCCAGACCCGGCACAATGCCGGTGTCTGGTTTGTTCAACAACTGGCCCACGCCTTTAATGCCAGTTTTAAAAACGAACCGAAATTTTTCGGTCATACCGGCAAGTTTGTCTGTGCCGGCCAAGAATTCAAACTGCTTATTCCCTCTACTTACATGAATTTAAGCGGTAAAGCCGTGCTGGCGATGGCACAGTTTTACAAGCTGGCTCCCGAGCAAATACTGGTGGCGCATGATGAAATGGCGCTCGAACCCGGAGTAGCAAAATTTAAACTCGGTGGCGGCCATGCCGGCCACAATGGTTTGCGTGATATTATTTCCCGCCTGGGCAATAATCAGAATTTCTATCGTTTGCGTCTGGGCGTTGGCCATCCGGGACACAAAGATCAGGTCACCGGCTATGTGCTTGGTAAAGCACCAGCCAGCGAACAACAACTTATCGAACAAAGTATTGATGAAGCAACGCGTTGCTTTGACATTCTGGCCCGTGATGGCCTGGTAAAAGCGCAAAGCCGCCTGCACAGTTTTAAAGCCAGCTGATACAGCCGGTACAACTTTTTACAGCACGTAAAGGATACTAATTATGGGTTTCAAATGTGGCATCGTTGGCTTACCAAACGTAGGCAAATCCACCCTGTTTAATGCATTAACTAAAGCAGGCATTGAAGCGGCAAACTTTCCGTTCTGTACTATTGAGCCCAATACCGGCGTAGTACCGGTACCGGATCTGCGGCTGGATAAACTGGCTGCCATTGTTAACCCACAGCGGGTACTGCCTACCACGATGGAATTCGTTGATATCGCCGGTTTAGTGAAAGGCGCCTCTAAAGGTGAAGGCCTGGGTAACAAATTTTTGGCTAACATCCGTGAAACCGACGCCATCGGCCATGTAGTACGCTGTTTTGACGATGAAAACATTATTCACGTAGCCGGCAAAATTGACCCGGCCGACGATATCGACACCATTAATATGGAGCTGGTACTGTCTGATATGGACAGCGCCGAGCGAGCTATTTTACGTGTCAGCAAAAAAGCTAAAGGTGGCGACAAAGACGCCAAAGCCGAAATAGTAGTGCTGGAAAAAGTGAAAGCGCATTTAGAGCAAGGCTTAACGCTGCGTCAGCTGGAGCTGGATAAAGACGAAAAAGCCCTGATTGCTTACATGAACTTCTTAACCATCAAGCCGACGATGTATATCGCTAACGTGACCGATGACGGCTTTGAAAATAACCCTTATCTGGACATCGTTAAAGCCATTGCCGACAAAGAAAATGCCATCGTCGTACCGGTTTGTGCCGCCATTGAATCAGAAATTGCCGAGCTGGATGATGATGAGAAAGCTGAGTTTATGGCCGATATGGGCTTAGAAGAGCCGGGCTTAAACCGCGTTATCCGTGGTGGTTACTCTCTGCTTAACCTGCATACCTACTTTACCGCTGGCGTAAAAGAAGTACGCGCCTGGACTGTGGCTATTGGTGCCACCGCGCCACAGGCAGCCGGCGTAATCCACACCGACTTTGAAAAAGGCTTTATCCGCGCTGAAGTGGTCGGCTACAACGACTTTGTGCAATACAACGGCGAAGCCGGCGCGAAAGAAGCCGGTAAATGGCGTTTAGAAGGTAAAGACTACATCGTAAAAGATGGCGATGTGATGCATTTCCGCTTTAACGTTTAAACCTTACGCATTCTAGAAAAGTCGGCTTGTACGCCGACTTTTCTATATCCCCCATATGTATACTCAAGAAAATTAAAAAACTTCTCGGTACTTGTACCGTCTGAACCATATAAAGTCTTCCAGCGGGTTCTTGCACACCTTGTAAATTTCGACTTAAAGTGATATTTTGCCAATATTTTGTAAACCTATATTTAACAAATATGGTTAAAGTTATACTGATTTTACTATTGGCAGTAATGCACGCCGAAGCAAATGAGCTCAATGGCTCATTTGAAAGTGGAACTTATGTTAGTCCAAGCGGTATATTTTCCTGTAATTTGCATAACGAGAAACTGATGGTAGATCTTGATTCACTATCAGATAATTACAATGAAGATAAAACTGAGTTAGTTAAGTTTTCTTCATCAACTTCTGATGTTTATATCAACTACTGGTATTCACTTGCTCCAAAAAATGCTGTGTTCTCGCAAATAGAAGATTCTGTCGGAACTGACGACACGAATTTAGCACTGCTGTTCACTCAACTGGAAGAAGGTGTACTTAATGATGTATTTCTCTTGAACCTTACCCAAGTAAAGCAAGAATCAATATTTGTTAATAATGGCATTGCACAGCTTAAAGTTTACCTAGCTGAATTCGAGGACAAGGTTCAACACGTTTCGTCCATAGCGTGGATTTCAGACAAATACATTATAACCAGTGTCGTCTTGCCATTAGATATGTATCTCCCTAAAAGCCAGGGAATACTAGATCCCATCCAATTAGGCGACTTAGCAAAAGTTCATCTCCATAGCTGTAAACTATCAACAAACTGAAAAAGGATTTACATATGTCTATTTCTCCTACTTTAAGTGATTTACCTTATGATTTCCCTCAGAAACCCCAAGATCAGCTGAATACTCTAGCTGATATTTTGGGCATACCTCGCCACAAAGTGAAAAACGGCGGCGACGCTGAAATTGATGCCATGATTGGTGTGATTTTATACAGACACCTCGACCCTGCGCAGAGACAAACCGCCATGCGGGATATTCGCGCTATTGGTTCAAAATCGTTAATGGGTGATCTTATAGACAAGGCTTTACAAACTACTTTTGTTAATAAAAATTGGGGCTTGTGGTCGTTGACCAATAGTGAGTTAGTCGAATACAAGGAAACAAGAGAAACAATTAGCAAATATGCATCAGCAATAGGGATCGGAGCAACGGCTTTAGACAGTAAAAGTCTCATTAACGACATATTTAAAAATAAGAAGATGAACCGTAAACATGTTGCAGTTCTTGTAATTTGGGCTGCAGTCTATGTAAATAGTAGCCAGCTGAGCAATGCCAACGTAGAGTGGCAACGCAGACACTCTATGAATCCTTCCACTTACCACAACAGGTAAATTTCGATAATGCTTAAGACTCTGATCTTATTGGGTTTGTATTTAGCTGCAATGTTTTGGTACTGGTTTAATTCTCCAGAGAACAAAGACATTATGTTTGTAGTGCTTGTAGTCATCTTTATCCTTTCAGAAGTCAAAAATGCTTATGACATGAACAAGCTGCAAAAACACATTGAGACGTTAAAACAGCCGAACAGCTAATAAAAAGTCAGCTGATATATTCCACAATATTACAGAAAAAGCCGTTGTTTACCGACAACGGCTTTTTTTATTGCTTGTGAAACCAGCGTTTTGCATATTAATTCGGCAAACGAACCAACATTGATTTTTAAACGCAAAAAAACGGTTGACGCTATAGGGGCAGTTCTGGATAATACGCGCCACTTGCTTAGGTCAAGTTAGCGTGGCTACATAGCTCAGCTGGTTAGAGCACAGCACTCATAATGCTGGGGTCGCAGGTTCGATTCCCGCTGTAGCCACCACTTTAACTTTACCTGTGCATGCGGGGATGGCGGAATTGGTAGACGCACTGGATTTAGGTTCCAGCGCCGCGAGGTGTGAGAGTTCGAGTCTCTCTCTCCGCACCACTTTTAAAGTGGATGCACACAAGTTTTTGCAGGGGCGTAGCCAAGCGGTAAGGCAGCGGGTTTTGATCCCGCCATGCGTTGGTTCGAATCCAGCCGCCCCTGCCATT
>NZ_JALAAR010000002.1:281163-310741 GCF_036984005.1 Rheinheimera muenzenbergensis | reverse complement strand
AGGGGCGTAGCCAAGCGGTAAGGCAGCGGGTTTTGATCCCGCCATGCGTTGGTTCGAATCCAGCCGCCCCTGCCATTAATTCAGTGAACGTAGTTTTAGTCACATCCTGCCGAACGACGATCACACCAAAGTTTCAGTAGGGGCGTAGCCAAGCGGTAAGGCAGCGGGTTTTGATCCCGCCATGCGTTGGTTCGAATCCAGCCGCCCCTGCCATTAAACAGTAAAACCCAGCTTATGCTGGGTTTTTGCTTTTCTGCGGCTGTGTCAAAAGAGTTCGAATCTGCGATTGAGAGAAGGTTGGAACCCTGCAGCGCACAGCCACAGAGTGTCTGAGTCCTGCCGTAGGCATAAGGACGAGTTGCTGTGGCGAGCACTGTAGGTGTTGCAACCGTATCGCTGGACTAAGGTTCCCTGCTTATTCCGAACCCACCGCATAACGCGCCACCAGCGTTTTAAGCAGCGTGCTGCGGGAAGCAACGCTCAACGCCAACTGACGTACAGTGCGAAGTGGCGCAATATCATTGCCAAACACCTGATAAAAGCCATCCATCGCGCTCATCATCAGCAAATTAGCCGGCTTACGTTTACGCTGATAACGTTGTAGCAGCTGCACACTGCCAATATCGTCATTATGCCGCCGGGCGTCGATAATCAGCTCTGTTAATAATTTAGCGTCAGCAAACCCAAGGTTGACGCCCTGACCTGCCAACGGATTAATAGTATGGGCTGCATCACCGGCCAGCACCACACGGCCGGCGTAGTAACGGTTAGCATCCATGCGCGCCAATGGGAACCAGGAGCTGGCGACCACCTGCACCTCACCAATTTGTGGCGGAAAAGCGTTAATCAGTTGCTGGGTTAACTGCGCCGGACTAAGGGCCGCCAGCTGTTTTACTTTTGTGGCCTCTTCGTACCATACCACTGAGCCTTGCTGGCCATTAAGCGGCAAAAAAGCCTTGGGCCCCGTTGGCGTAAATTGCTGCCAGGTTACATCCTGCTGTGGGTATGGCGTATTTACCAACGCCACTAAGCAGGCCTGACGATATTGCCAACCATTGCTGCCAATACCTGCTAGCCGGCGTAGCTGCGAATTACCGCCATCGGCGGCAATCACCAGCTTACTGCAAAGTTGCTTACCGCTATCCAGTGTCAGTACAGCGCTATCTGCGTTTTGCTCAAGTGCCGTTACTGACGCCGGGCAAAACAGCTGCACCTTGCTGCCAAACTGCTGCCACAATGCCTGCTGCAGTAGGTTGTTCTCAACAATATGGCCCAAATGGGTGCGCTTAATATCTGCCGCATTAAAGGTAACCACACTGTGCGGCTGCTCAAAGGCTTGCAGTCGTTGATAAGGGCAAAGCCGCATTTTAGACAGCGCTTGCCAGGCCCCCAGCTCTGTAAGCCAGGCTTCACTGGCAAGATTAATAGACGATACCCGCAGATCCGGCAGACTGCCGGCAATAAAGTCTGCCGGCAATTGCCGTTCTACCAAAGCCACCTGCAAGCCGGCCTGACCTAATGCCAGAGCAATAGCTGCACCGACCATACCGCCACCGACGATGCTGATATCAAACTGTGTACTTGAAGTGTCGCTGCTCATATCGCTTTATCTTATTTATTAATAACCACATTGTACGACAGGGCGGTTAAAAAACGAAAACCGCTATTTTGTGTTGTCCTGAAAGCAAATCCCGCTTTACCCTGTCTTAGTGGGTCGTTAGTTTAATTCACTTAAAGGCTCCGCTATGAAAACTTACCTTATTGCGCTTAGCGCCATGTTGTTTAGTGTCAAACTTTCCGCTGCTACAGTTATTGCCCCTGCACCTGAGCAGGTAAGACCGCTGCTAAATGGCCTCGCCATACCGGCTGTCACCTTAACCGGCGCCGACAATAAAGCGGTGGTCCTATCTGAGTTAGTGCAACAAAAGCCATCCATACTGGTGTTTTACCGCGGCGGCTGGTGCCCATACTGTAATGCACAACTCGCCGCTTTACGTGACATTGAACCACAACTGCAAAAGCTCGGTTACCAGCTCATTGCCATCACACCTGACAGCGTTGCCTCTATAAACAAAAGTTTGAAAGATACCGGCGGCGGCAAACTACACTATACCCTGTTGTCCGACGCTAACTTTTCCGCCAGCTCAGCCTTTGGCCTGGCGTATTATCTGGATGATAAAACCGCCGCGGCCTATAAAGGCAAACTCGGCAGCCTGATCACCACCGAAGCCGGTACAGAAAAAGTGGTACTACCGGTACCGGCGGTATACATCGTTAATACCCGGGGCGAGGCGCTGTTTAACTATGTCCATATCAACTTTAGAACCCGGCTGCACAGCGAATTACTGCTAAAAGCAGCTGAGCTGGCACTGCAATAACGCGCTCTTTTTTCAGCCCGCTTTTCAGCTGTTTACCGCAGCGGACAGAGTACTGTTTTCCGCTGCGGTTTTTTTATTAAAAAGCGTTGACGACAGAGCAAAAATACGGCATTTTTCGCGCCCTGTTTGGCAAGTGTCCATCCGGATGCTAGCCTGTTGGTTTTACCCTCTGCCGGAGATAACTGATGCGTAATGTAACTGTTGCTGCCACCCAAATGATTGGCGGTTGGAATGTCGAAGAAAACATTGCCCGTGGCGAGCGTTTAGTACGTGATGCCGCAGCCAAAGGTGCGCAAATCATCCTGTTGCAGGAGCTGTTTGAGCGCAATTATTTCTGCCAGAAACAAAAACCAGACTATTTAGCCTTTGCTACCACAGTGGCAGAAAACAAAGCCGTGGCGCATTTTACTAAAATTGCCAAAGAGCTGAATGTGGTACTGCCGATCAGTATTTACGAAAAAGCCGGTAACTGCCTGTACAACAGTGTTGTCATTATCGATGCAGACGGCGAAAACCTGGGTACCTACCGTAAGAGCCATATTCCGGATGGCCCGGGCTACAGCGAAAAGTATTACTTCACCCCGGGTGATACCGGCTTTAAAGTGTTCGCCACTAAGTACGCTAAAATCGGCGTCGGTATTTGCTGGGATCAATGGTTCCCGGAGTGCGCCCGCAGCATGGCGTTAATGGGTGCAGAATTACTGTTCTACCCTACCGCTATTGGCAGCGAGCCGCATGATCCGACCATCAGCTCACGTGATCACTGGCAACGCACTCAGCAAGGCCATGCCGCAGCTAACTTAATGCCGCTGATTGCGTCAAACCGCATTGGTACTGAAACCGAAGGCGATTATCATATTACCTTCTACGGCAGCTCTTTTATTGCTGATGAAACCGGTGCCAAGGTACAGGAAGCCGGCGAGACGGAAGAAGCGGTGCTGGTGCACAGTTTCGATTTAGACGCCGTGGCGGCAACACGCCGTGCCTGGGGTATTTTCCGTGACCGTCGTATTGATATCTATGGCACAGTAATGACCAAAGATGGCGAGACCAAACAACCTGTTAAGCAAGGTGGAAACTAAGTGGCCTTTACAACCCTGAACAGTACACCGCGCGCCGATGGCTTTAGCATGCCGGCCGAGTGGGCCACGCACAAGCAAACCTGGATGGTATGGCCCGAGCGCACCGATAGCTGGCGTTTAGGCGCTAAGCCGGCCCAACAGGCCTTTGTTGCTGTTATAAAAGCCATTGCCGGTTTTGAACCGGTAACGGTAGGTGCCTCAGCAGCACAGTATGCTAATGCGTTGTCGCAACTGACCGATGCCGGCACTAAGTTCCCTATCCGGGTAGTTGAGATTTCCAATAACGATGCCTGGTGCCGCGATACCGGCCCGACCTTCGTCACCAATGCACAAGGTGAAGTGCGTGGCATCGACTGGACTTTTAACGCCTGGGGCGGCTTAAACGGCGGTTTGTACTTCCCGTGGGATAAAGACGACCAGGTCGCCAGCAAGGTGCTGGGCATAGAGCAGTTGCCGCGTTATCGCACCGAAGGTTTTGTGCTGGAAGGCGGTGCCATTCATGTTGATGGTGAAGGCACGCTGTTAACCACTGAAGAGTGCTTGCTGAACAGCAATCGCAACCCGCATTTAAACCGCGAGCAAATCGAGCAGCAGATGCGTGATTATCTCGGTATCGACAAAGTGTTGTGGTTAACCGATGGCATTTTTAACGATGAAACCGACGGTCACATTGATAATATGGCCTGCTTTGTTAAACCCGGCGAAGTGGTGCTGGCCTGGACGGATGACGAAACTGATCCGCAATATGCCCGCAGCAAAGCGGCGTTGGATTACTTGGAAGCAGCAACCGATGCCAAAGGCCGCAAGCTTAAGGTACATAAGCTGCCAGTGCCGGCGCCTATCATTGCCAAAGCGGAAGAGTATGCCACAGTAGATGCGACCATGAGCGCTATCCCGCGCGAGGCGAATGCCCGGCTGGCTGGCTCTTATATCAACTTCTATTTGTGCAATGGCGGCTTAATACTGCCGACTTTTGATGACCCGAACGACAAAGTGGCGGCAGAAATTCTGCAAAGCCTGTATCCACAGCATAAAGTGGTTACTGTGCCAGGGCGGGAAATTCTGTTAGGTGGCGGTAATATTCACTGTATTACCCAACAGCAGCCTCGCTGATTAACGTAATCTGCTGACGTGAAGACAGCAGAAGCGACGTAGCTGCGGTGTCGTGGAGTTTGCTTATTAAGCCAGCAAGCTCCGATTGCAACACCCGCCCCGGCTCGGCACAGCAACTCGCGAGTGTTAATACACTCGCTCAGACACTCTGTGCCGACCGAAACGGGGTTCCAATCTCCGCATAGCCTGTACCATTAAGGATCCGAGAATGTCCAAAGCCTGCGCCTTACATATATTGGTAAAAACCCGCGAAGAAGCCGACAAGCTGAAACAGCAATTAGCCAAAGGTGCCGATTTTGGCAAACTGGCCAAGCAGCATTCGCTGTGCCCGTCCGGTAAAAAAGGCGGCGACTTAGGTGAATTTCGCAAGGGCCAGATGGTAAAAGCCTTCGATGAGGTGGTGTTTAAAGGCCCGCTGCTGGAAGTGCAAGGCCCGGTAAAAACCCAGTTTGGCTTCCATCTGATTAAAACCCTGTATCGCAGCTAATTTAACGCCCTATTCGCTGTAACTGACAATCTGGTTGATGGCGCTGATAGCGCCGTTTTGCCAGATCATTTCATAATGGCCACTTTGCAGCATCTGAGTTACCGGCTTTGGGCTAAATAACCCCCAGCACAAAGCGCCATTATTCCGAACCGAGCCATACTGTACGCCGGCACAGCCCTGCTGGCGTAAACTTATGCCCAGTGTGCGTGCTGCGCTGTAATCTTGCGGATGATAAACCGCATGCTGTAGCGGCAAGCTGGTTAAATCAGCCAGGCTAACATCGTCAAACTGACAACTTAACGCTTTAAACACAAAACGCTCGTAGGCCAGGCCCGGCACTTTTGCCCAATACCGGCGTTGATGATAAGCCACCTCACTGATAGCGGTTTGTACAGTGTCAGCCAGATACAGCACGCCAAAACGGCCATCAGAAAAACGGCTACCCGCCGGGTTAACATGAGTAAAGGGGGCCACCGCATAAGAGCAGCCGGTAATACCAAACGGAATGCTGCTGCGCGGCAGTAAGGCTAAATTACCTGCTTGCGCCTGTAGTCTGGGGTTAGTAAGCGCTTGCAGCGCAAATAAGGCATCAAACTCATCGGCGTCAGCCACATCGTCAAATACTGATACTGGCGGATACTTCGAGTTAATCAGCCGGTAACTGCGCTGTTGCTGCAGTTTAACCTGAGGTAAATCTGCTGGCTTTACGGCGTGCTCTACTACCACATACCACCACGCAAGGCATCGATATGCTTAAAAGTTTCATACAGCGCAGCAAACTGACCGCTGCTAATAACTTCCAGCGGGCTTTTGCCATTAAAATAGGGGTTATGGTTGGGCAGGGCCATAAAACCGTACAGGTTTTGCGGGTTGTCGAACAGTAGCCGTAAGCAACTGTGGATATTAAGCAGGTAGCTAATACGCTCAATCTGGTCTTGTGTCAGGCTGGCACACTGCGGATCGTTACGGTACTTGTAATACGCCGCTTTAGAAATTTGCAAAATACGCTGAATTTGCTCAGGCGTGCATTGCCATTTATCCAAAATAGCCAACACCGTTTTAAGCCCGGTTGCAGCCACATTACGCTGACTTTGTCTATCAAGCTGTACCGCCTGCATAACTACCTCATGGCCAATTCGTTTAACTATCAATATAGACTTATATTAATTTAATGTCTATACAGAGACTAATTTTGACCAAAAAAAGCAGACATTAGCGTCTGCTTTTAGCTTAATGTCAGGCTTTACCCAACGCCTTAGCGCGAAGTTTGGCTTTTAAATTGCCCTTTTTCATTGGCTTTTTCGGCCCGTCGCCATGCCTGGCCTGCGCCTGCTCTGGCGTAACATAAGTCGGGTCGTGTTCATAACCCGGCAGTACCTTAGCCGTGATAACCTGTTGAATAAGCCGCTCGATATCCTGCAGGGCTTTAATTTCGTCCGGTGTGATCAGCGTCAGCGCCACACCACTGTTGCCAGCGCGCCCGGTGCGGCCGATCCGGTGTACATAGTCTTCCGGCACCTGCGGCAAATCATAGTTCACCACATAGGGCAGCTCGTTGATATCCAAACCACGGGCGGCAATATCGGTGGCGACTAAAATACGTACGCTACCGGCTTTAAAATCTGCCAGTGCTTTAGTACGGGCACCCTGGCTTTTATCGCCATGAATAGCCGCGCTTTTTAAGCCATCTTTTGCCAGCTGTTTCGCCAAGCGGTCGGCGCCATGTTTAGTGCGGACAAACACCAGTACCTGTGGCCAGTTGTTACGGCCTATCACATGCGATAGCAGCTCGCGCTTACGGTGACGGTCCACTAAATAGGCTTGCTGCTCTACCCGCTCGGCGGTGGCGTTGGTGGCCGCCACTTCAATCAGCTGTGGGCTGTTAAGCAATTCATCGGCCAGCTGCTTAATGTCGTTGGAGTATGTAGCAGAAAACAGCAGCGTTTGCCGTTTAGCCGGTAGTTTGGCCATAATGCGTTTTATATCAACAATAAAGCCCATATCCAACATGCGGTCGGCTTCATCCAGCACCAATACTTCCAGCGCTGATAAATCCACGGTTTTCTGGTGTAAGTGATCAATTAGCCGGCCCGGTGTGGCCACTAATATATCCAGCCCCTGCTCTGCTTCGTCATATTGCGGCCGTATCGATACGCCGCCGTAAAACACCGCCGAACGACTATCAAGGTACTGGCTATACTTGCGCACATTATCATACACTTGTTGCGCCAGCTCGCGGGTTGGCGTTAGCACCAGCACCCGCACCTGATTCGGCGCTACGACCTTAGGTGCATTGAGCATCTGCTGCAGCAAGGGTAAAGTAAAGGCTGCGGTTTTACCGGTACCGGTTTGCGCCCCGGCTAACACATCTTTGCCAGCCAGAATAACCGGTATGCTTTGCAACTGCACAGGTGTGGCTGCAGCATAACCTTGCTCTGACAGTACACGTAATATAGGCGCCGCCAGCGCGAGAGATTGAAATGACATTAAAATTCCTGTTTTGCCAAAGCCAGCTAAATAACGGCCGCAGTATAGCAGAACAGCAGGCTTCGGAGTTAGCACGGTGAGCAGCTGGTATTTGTATATGGTGCAAACCGCCGCAGGAACGCTTTATACCGGCATCAGTACCGACCCACAACGCCGCCTGCGCCAGCACAGCGGCGAGCTGGCCGGTGGCGCCAAGGCATTACGCGGCAAAGGGCCGTTAACCCTGGTTTACAGCCAAAGCCTGAGCGATAAAAGCGCTGCTGCCAAAGCCGAATATCAACTAAAACAGCTACCCAGAAGCGCCAAACTGGCCTTAGTGGCACAGTTCAACCAAAGTGAGATCTGATGGATAATTTTCTACTGGTACTGGCCTATCTGCTGATAGGCGTATTACTGCGCCGTCTGCCCACCATGCCCGAAAACAGCGGCATAGCGCTGAATATGTATGTGCTTTATGTCGCTCTGCCGGCACTGATTTTAAAAAATGTGCCGCAGCTGCAGTTTTCTGCCGAGTTGCTAATACCCGCTATCACGCCGTGGTTTTTGTTATTGGCAGTGGTGACCAGCGTATTAATGCTCAGTAAAGTACTACACTGGTCACGCGAGGTTACCGGAGCCTTATTGATCGTATTGCCGCTGGGGAATACCTCATTTTTAGGTTTTCCGATGACTGAGGCCTTATTTGGCAGCAGTGCTATGCCATACGCTGTAGTGTACGACCAGGTTGGCTCTTTTATTGCGCTTGCTACCTACGTTACCATTATTGCTGCGCTGTATAGCCCTACCGCTGCCAAACCAACAGTGAAGGGCATCACGCTGAAAATTGTCACCTTTCCGTCTTTTATTGCGCTGGCGCTGGGTTTGCTGCTGCGCGACACAGAATACCCGCCGCTGGCAACACAGCTGATTGATAACTTAGCGGAAACCCTGGTGCCGGTAGTGATGGTGGCGGTGGGCTTTGCCTTAACCGTAAAATTCAGCAAGGCCGAGGTATCACCGCTACTGAGTGCACTGGCTATTAAGCTGGTGATGATGCCAGCATTAGCGGCGTTGTTGTGGTTTGGCCTGGGTTACAGCGGTACAGCGGTAAATATCAGTATATTTCAGGCAGCGATGCCGCCGATGATCTCAGCCGGTGCTATCGCCATAATGGCGGGGATGGCGCCCCGCCTGGTCAGCGGCATTATCGGCTTAGGTATTCTGGCCGGTTTATTAACGCTGCCGCTGGTGTCCTGGTTGTTGCACTAACTTTTTCGGCCAGCAATAGGCATTACTTTTTCAAGTCACGCTCATAGCTTAAGCGCTTGGCCGCATCCATGGTCAGCATTTGCATAAACATGCGCGCTTCGCTGTCGCTGCCGGTTGGCGTATTGCCATTTGCGCCAAACACATATTGCGGTACTTTGCGCTTGGCAAAAGATTCTGCCCAGATGCGCTGAATTTGAATTTCCGCATCCAGCTTTTGCGCTAAGGCGTTATCGGCCTGCAAGATCACCTTCTTCTGGTAAGCTTCGGCTTCTGCCAGGGTTCTTAGCGTTTGCGCTTCAATCTCAGCTTTTTCCAGGTTAATTTTTGCCGTTTCACGCTGAATATTAGCCTGCGCCTGCAGTTTTTCTGCTTCGGTTATTGCCAGTTGCTTCTGCGTATCGGCTTCAGTGGTGGCTTGAATTTGCTCTACCTTGGCTTTTGCCTGACGTTCTGCCACTTCACGCTCACCACGCGAAATCGCCAGTAAACGCTGCTCTTCTTCCTGAATACGCTGTTCGCGGGCAATAGCCCTGTCGGCTGAAGCTTTTTGCTTTAGCTGCATACGTTCAACAAAGCGCTGATTTGGGTTCATTTGCGTAATACGGGCATCAACTACCGTTATACCGTAATCGACAAATTTCTGCCGTTTACGCAGTGGCTGACCTTCACTGTCGCGCACCTTGTTTACGACAAAGGTCACCCGGGTCTCATCACCAAAATCTTCCTGCTCGGTACCCAGCGCAACATTGGCGGTGCCTTTTTGCCGGCGTAACTGCGCCAGATTTTCTTCTTCCCGGCGCACCACATAAATGCCGTTGGTCATCTGGTTTTCAAACTCATTGTTAAATTCCGTCCGGCCGCCAGAGTAGTATTCTTCAGCACTCATCAGTGATGCATTGGCCTGCAGCGTTTCTTTAAACGCCGGGATCAGTGCAGTACGCAACAAGTTTTCCGGCGTGCGGTACTCGTGCGCTAAGCGGGTAAAAGCCAGTTCGTCGGTAGGAATTAAAAACCGCACTGTGGCCTGGGCATTGGCATCCACCTGATCTAAAAACATGATGTTTTGCGGCGGTAAGGCCGCGCTGTCTTCGGAGTTTTCTACTTCGGCATAATCCATAACATCAGAGCCACCGGTTACCGCCTGCACGGTAAGCGAACGCTTCCAGGCATTCCAGCGGCCAAAAAAGAAAAACTGATAACCAACATCACTCACCACGTGTTCGGCACCTAAGATAGTGCGTACATGGTAGACATAACCCGGCTCGGCATAAAAAACCGAGCGGCTTAACACAAAAATAATGGCCAGTAAGCCAACCAGGGCGCCAATCAGGCTTTTACTAAGTAATTTTATCGCGGGGGGCAACTGCATTAATCTGATCTCCATACTGATAGTCGTCCATAAGCGGCGCGATTATAGCGCCAGCCAAATCAGCAGGAAATCATTATTTTACATAAAAAACACAACACCACAGCTTAACTATCCTGGTCTTTAACATCCTCAACCGCAGATACCGCCTTAGCGGCTTTAGCTGGTAAACGGCCGTTTTTTTGCAGTGCCTGATGTAACAGGTATTCTATCTGGCCGTTAATGCTGCGAAACTCATCATCTGCCCAGCGCTGTAAGGCGCTGAGCATGGCTTCATCCAGGCGTAAGGCAAAGGCTTTTTTCGCCACAACAGCTCCCGTTAATATAGCGTGCCGGCATTGACTATAGGTTGCACGTGATGATCACCGCACAATACCACCAGCAAATTACTGACCATCGCTGCTTTACGTTCATCATCCAGCTCAACCACATTGCGCTCAGACAAGCGCTGTAATGCAGTTTCTACCATACCGACAGCCCCTTCGACTATTTGCTGGCGGGCGGCCACTATGGCAGCGGCTTGCTGACGTTGCAGCATAGCACTGGCAATTTCCGGCGCATAAGCCAGGTGGCTGATCCGCGCTTCCAGCACCTGCACGCCGGCTTTATTCAGCCGGGCCTGAATTTCCTGCTTTAATAGCTCTGTCACTTCATCGGTGCTGCTGCGCAGGCTAATAGCTTCGTCATTACCGGCGTCATAGGCATAGCTGGAGGCTAAATGCCGGATAGCAGATTCACTTTGGATATTAACGAAATTCTCATAGTTATCGACTTCAAACACCGCCTCAGCGCTGTCGATCACTTTCCACACCACTACGGCAGCAATTTCTACCGGGTTGCCGGCATTGTCGTTAACCTTCATTTTGCTGCTTTCAAAGTTACGTACCCTAAGCGACACTTTTTGCTTGCTGTATAAAGGGTTCGACCAGCGTAAGCCGTTATTCAGGTCAGTACCGACATAGCGGCCAAACAACTGCAATACCGCTGACTGGTTAGGATGCACCATATAAAAACCAAACCAGCAAACAAACACCACTATGGCCAGCACTAAGGCAATTATTTTCAGTGTCACCGGCAACACCGCAACCCCGGCCAGCGCCGCCAGCTGTGCCAGCAACAGCACGCCAATCATGCCAAAGCCACCTTTACTGTTAATCATACGTTCTTGCAACATAGCTAACCTCAATTACAATGATATTAATTTGATATCACTTTAGCGCATATTTAATAAAACGCAACTATTCTGCTGATCTCTGTTCAACCGGCACAGAACAATGGGCGCAAGCGCGCTTTTCTGCTAAGGTAAAACAATAACTTAGACAACTGAAAAAACTATGCTGGAAAAACTTCTTACACAGTGGCAGCAGTTATTGCTGCAGTTACAACAGGCTTCACTCTGGTATCAGTTGGCGGCAATTGCACTGAGCATTGGCGTGGCTGTACTAATAAACCGCTTTCTCGGCCAGCGTTTAAACGACAGCGGCGGCCAGGGCTTACGTCATGTGGCGATGCGCAGCTCTCAGCGAATTCTGTTGCCATTCAGCCTGGCGGCATTGTTGGCTTTGAGCCGTGAAGTATTCAGTAGTTATCAGCTTAGCCATCAGCTGTTGCAGTTGCTTATTCCGATAAGCCTGGCGCTGGGCGTGATCCGCTTGCTGGTTTACATCTTACGCAAAGCTTTTTTATCCAGCCCGCTGGTTAAGTCGGCAGAGCCGGTTATTGCCGTGACGATCTGGTTGCTCGTGGTACTGCACTTGGCTGGCTGGTTAACCCCTTTAATGCAGCTGATGGACGCTATGGGCTTTGATCTTGGCGACAGCCGCATCTCACTGCTTGGGGCGGTAAAACTAACACTGGTGATTATTCTGGCTTTTACGCTGGCGCTGTGGCTGGCCGAATTGTTAAACCAGCAATTAAAAAAAGCCAAACACATCAGCCCCAGCATGCAGGTGGGTTTTAGTAAGTTCAGTAAGTTTTTACTTATTACCATCGCCTTTTTAATCGCCTTAAACGCAGTGGGGATTAACCTTAGCTCGCTGGCGGTATTTGGCGGCGCCCTGGGTGTAGGCCTGGGTTTTGGCTTGCAGCGTATTGCGTCAAACTTTATCAGCGGTTTTATACTGGTGCTGGATCGCAGTGTTAAACCGGGTGATGTGATCTCCGTTGGTGAAAATTTTGGTTGGGTGCACGAATTAAAAGCCCGCTATGTGGTGGTGCGTAACCGCGAGGGGGTAGATACGCTGATCCCGAATGAAAACCTGATTACCTCAGAAGTCATTAACTGGAGCTATGAAGACCGCAATGTGCGGGTAAAAATTCTGGTACAGGTAAGCTACGATGACGACCCCGAGCAGGCCATGGCGTTAATGCTACAGTGCGCGAATAAATCAACACGGGTGCTGAATGATCCGGCGCCTACCGTGATGTTGAAAAACTTTGCCGACAGCGGTATTGAGCTGGAGTTGCGGGTATGGATTGCTGATCCGGAATACGGTGCCGATACGGTCAGATCTGACATCAATATCGCCATTTGGCGCGCCTTTAAACAGGCCGCTATTACCATACCTTACCCACAGCGCGATCTGCATATTAAGTCGGGCTCACTGCCACCGGCACAATAACAATAACAATAACAATAACAATAACAATAACAATAACAATAACAATAACCTGAGCTTAGCGCCTGCCAGTTGGCAGGCGCTCTAAGTTACATCAGGCTTCACCTATCATCCGGCGCAGCACGTAATGTAAAATCCCACCATGCTGGTAATAGGCCAGCTCATTGCCGGTGTCGATACGGCAATGCACTTCGACTTCCTGTTTCTCGCCGTCAGCATAAGTAATGATCAGTTCCAGCTTTTGCCGCGGCTTAAGGTGGTTCAGGCCCCGTAGCGTAAAGTTTTCCGCCCCGGTTAACTTTAGTGTTTTCCTGTTTGTACCAGGCGGGAATTGCAGCGGTAGTACGCCCATACCAATTAAATTAGAGCGGTGAATACGCTCAAACGACTCAGCCAGTACCGCTCTGACCCCCAGCATTAACGTTCCTTTGGCGGCCCAATCGCGCGATGAACCTGTACCATACTCCTTGCCTGCCACAACAATTAACGGCAGCTGTTGTTGCTGATAACGCATGGCGGCATCAAAAATAGCCATGGTTTCGCCAGACGGAAAATGTTTTGTTACCCCGCCTTCGCTGCCAGGCAGCATTTCGTTGCGAATACGGACATTGGCAAAGGTGCCCCGCACCATCACCTCATGATTACCGCGCCGTGAACCATAGGAATTAAAGTCGGCTTTATCTATGCCATGCTCAGACAGGTACTCACCGGCCGGGCTGTTCAGTTTAATGGAGCCAGCCGGTGAAATATGATCTGTCGTGACTGAGTCTCCCAATATGGCCAACAGCCTTGCATGCACAATATCGCTTACCGGCTTGGGTTTACGCGTTAACGCGCGGAAAAAATCCGGCTGGCGGATGTAAGTCGACTCGGGCCAGGCATAGGTTTTCGCCTTAGGTACCTCAATAGATTGCCAACTGGCATCGCCATCAAACACTTTGGCATATTCTTTACTGAACATACTACTTTGTACCTTGGCAACTTCATCGGCTATCTGCTGGCTGCTGGGCCAGATATCCTTTAAGTACACCTCGTTACCGTCTTTATCCCGCCCCAGCGGTTGGCTGGTTAAATCTATATTGACCGTGCCGGCCAGGGCATAGGCCACCACCAATGGCGGCGACGCCAGCCAGTTAGATTTAACTAACGGATGAATGCGGCCTTCAAAATTACGGTTACCGGATAATACAGCCGATACATTCAGATCAGCTTTGCTGATAGCCTGTTCAATCGGCTTTAGCAACGGGCCGGAATTACCAATACACGTAGTGCAGCCATAACCAACCAGATGAAAACCAAGCTGCTGCAGCGGCTGCATTAGTCCGGCCTGTTGCAGGTAGCGTGTTACCACTTTAGACCCCGGTGCCAGTGAGCTTTTAACCCAGGGCTGGCGTTTTAAGCCTTTTTCTACCGCGTGTTTAGCTAACAGGCCGGCGGCCATTAATACGCTGGGGTTAGAAGTATTAGTGCAGGACGTAATAGCGGCGATAACCACAGCATGGTCGTCCAGTTTTATCCGCGCTCCGTCCAGTTCAAAGCCTGATTCGACAGGGTCAGCTTTTATCTGGCCACCGCCTTCATTTACAAGCTCGGCTTCGCGCTGCTTAGTTTGTTTAACGTCCAGCGCTATCACATCATCACAGTGCTGTTTTAATCCACGCAGTGTAACTCTGTCCTGCGGCCGTTTCGGCCCGGCTAAAGATGGCTCTATGCTACTTAGATCAAGATGCAGCCGGTCGGTGAATATCAGCTCGCCAGCGTCTTGCCGCCACAGGCCCTGTGCCTGGCAATAAGCTTCAACCCTGGCAATAACCGCATCATCCCGTCCGGTAAGTTGCATATAATCCAGCGTGATCTGATCAACCGGAAAAAAACCGCAGGTCGCCCCATATTCCGGTGCCATATTAGCGATAGTAGCGCGATCAGCCAGAGATAACTGCGCCAGGCCAGCGCCGAAAAACTCAACAAACTTGCCCACCACACCATGCTTGCGCAGTATTTGTGTCACTGTCAGCACTAAGTCGGTAGCTGTAATTCCGGCTGGCAAAGTGCCGGTAAACTCAAAGCCCACCACATCAGGAATAATCATCGACACCGGCTGGCCCAGCATAGCCGCTTCGGCTTCAATGCCGCCGACACCCCAGCCCAAAATACCCAGCGCATTGATCATCGTAGTATGTGAGTCGGTACCTACCAAAGTATCCGGATAGGCCTGCATCCCTTCGTCGGTTTGCTGCGCCCAGACACTTTGGCCTAAATACTCCAGATTTACCTGATGGCAAATACCGGTACCCGGCGGCACCACCCTAAAATTGGCAAATGCCTTAGCGCCCCAACGTAAAAAGGCATAACGCTCATGGTTGCGCTGCATTTCAATATCAACGTTTTCGCTAAACGCTTGCTCAGTGGCATAGCGGTCTACCATCACTGAGTGGTCAATGACTAAATCTACAGGCGATAACGGGTTTACCTTGTCGGGATCTTCTCCCAACGCCGCTACTGCTGCGCGCATGGCGGCTAAATCAACGACTGCCGGCACGCCGGTAAAATCCTGCATCAGTACCCGCGCCGGCCTAAACGCAATTTCGCGCTCCGAGCTGCCGGTTTTTTGCCAGTCAACCAGCGCCTGTATATCAGCTTCGGTTACCGTATCACCGTCCAGATTACGCAGCAGGTTTTCTAATAACACTTTTAACGAAAATGGCAGCCGGCTGATATCGCCAAATTTGGCTGCGGCTTTGCTTAAACTGAAAATCTGATAATGCTGCTGCCCGACACTAAGGTTATCGGCAAAGGGATTAGGCGTGGTCATAACATACCTCGTACTGATGGTTGTGCGTGACTTCAGTGTAGTTCATCAGCACCAGGGTACTAGGCGTATTCGGTGAGCGGGGAGCCAGAAGGGATGCACAGCACCGGTTAAGGTGCTGCGCTAAGTACAATTAAACTAAGCTGATTTTAGCAAACTTACGTTTACCGACCTGGTAAATTTCGCAACTGCCTTTGGCAACTTCCAACCTGGTATCGTCAATTTTTGTCTCGCCATTCAGCTTGACCGCACCTTGTTTGATCATGCGGATCGCTTCGGACGTACTGTCGACCAACCCCGCTTCTTTTAGCAGGTTAGCAATCGGCATGCTGGTACTTTCGCAGGCAATACTGACTTCAGGGATTTCATCCGGTAACGCATTTTTACTAAAACGCTGGATAAAGTCCTGATGCGCCGCTTCGGCTGCGGCGTCATCATGGAAACGGGCAATAATTTCTTTCGCCAGTAAAATTTTGATATCGCGCGGGTTAGCACCGCTGGCAACTTGCTGTTTCAACGCACTAATGTCTTCAATCGGCTTAAAGCTCAGCAAATCGTAGTAACGCCACATCAGCTCGTCAGAAATCGACATAATTTTGCCAAACATATCGTTAGGCGCATCGGTAATGCCGACGTAGTTGCCCAACGATTTTGACATCTTTTGCACACCGTCCAGGCCTTCCAGCAGCGGTACCATCATGACCGTTTGCGGGGGCTGGCCTTCGTCTTTTTGTAATTCACGGCCCATCAGCAGGTTAAAGCGCTGATCGGTGCCGCCCATTTCAACGTCGGCTTGTAGCGCAACTGAATCCCAGCCCTGCACCAACGGGTACAAAAATTCGTGGATCGCAATTGACTGATTATTGGCGTAGCGCTTTTTAAAATCATCACGCTCCAGCATACGGGCCACTGTCTGGCGTGCGGCCAGTTTGATCATGCCGGCCGCGCCTAATTCGTTCATCCATTGTGAGTTAAAGGCGACGCGGGTTTTAGCCGGGTCGAGAATTTTAAACACCTGCTCTTTGTAGGTTTCAGCGTTTGCCAGCACATCTTCACGACTCAGTGGTTTGCGGGTCACGTTTTTGCCGGTTGGGTCGCCAATTAAGCCGGTAAAATCGCCAATCAGAAAGATAACTTCATGGCCCAACTGCTGAAAGGTACGCAATTTATTAATCAGCACGGTATGGCCTAAATGCAGATCTGGTGCAGTTGGATCAAAGCCAGCCTTGATTTTTAAAGGCTTACCTTCTTTTAACTTAGCGATAAGCTCTTCTTCCAGCAGAATTTCTTCACAGCCGCGTTTTAATTCAGCTAATGCCTGCTCCCAATCTGCCATTTTTGTCTCCTGATGTGATACCTGATCGTGCAAAGTTTCCGCATTCTATAGCATGTTCAGGCCGGGGGAAACGCACAAAAGTCTGGTATCAGGTAAAAAAACGGTATATGCTCGGATTTTGTGCGTTTGTTGAGCCAAGAACCGTATTATGCATCAATTCGTCAAAACCATTCCCAAGCAACACAAGGTGCTGATTGCAGCAACCTCAGCTTTATTAGCGGTAATTTTACTTCTCCCCTCAGAACAGGCCGCGGCATCGAAAAGCAGTAAAACTGACAGTCTGGAAATAGGCAAACGTTACCAACTTGATATACCGCTGCAGGCCGACACTTTTGTCGAGGCCGAACAAGCTGTCGCAGCTCTGGCAGAATTACCCGACGAAGATGACTCTTTAAACTGGCAAATACTGCAGGTTAAAAAAGGTGATGCGTTATCGGCACTGTTTAGCAAGGCCGGTGTTAGCCAGCAAACCATGCTGGACGTGTTAGCCCTGGGCAAGCCAGCCAAGACACTGACGCGGTTGTTCCCGGGCGAACAACTGGAGTTTGGTTTAACCAGCGATGGCCAGTTACAAGAGCTACGCTATGCGCTGAACCATCTGACTACCTTACGCATTAACCGCGACGCAAACGGCAACTTTGTGGCGCAAGAACTGAAAAAAGAAGTGGAATTACGCAGCCAGTTTGCCAGTGCTGAAATTCGCAGTAATTTTTGGAGTGCCGGTATTGCCGCGGGCTTAAGCGAAGCACAAATTATGAGCCTGGCCGGTATTTTTGGCTGGGACATCGATTTTGGCTTGGATATCCGCGCCGGTGATAGCTTTAGTGTGCTGTACGAAACCCAGTATGTCGACGGCGAATTTATCAGTAACGGCAACATCGTGGCCGCTCAGTTTCAAAACCAGGGCTTTTTGTATCAGGCCGTGCGCCACACCGATGGCAACTATTACAAGCCGGATGGTGCCAGCATGCGCCAGGCGTTCTTACGGGCACCGGTCAGTTTTCAGTATGTCAGTTCCAATTTTAACCCGCGCCGTTTACACCCGGTGTTAAAAACCGTTCGGCCACACAATGGTGTCGATTATGCTGCACCGGTTGGTACGCCTATTATGGCTGCCGGTGATGGCCGTGTGGTTGCCTCGGCCTATAACAACTTAAACGGCCACTATGTGTTTATTCAGCATGCGAATAATATCGTCACTAAATACCTGCACCTGTCAAAACGTCTGGTTGCCAAGGGCGACAAGGTACGCCAGAGTGACGTGATAGGCCGTCTTGGTGGTACCGGCCGTGTTACCGGGCCACATTTACATTATGAGTTTGTAGTGGATGGCGTGCACCGTAACCCCAGAACAGTAAAGTTGCCACAAGCCAAACCGTTAACCGGCGCCGAGCAAGTAGCTTTTGTGGCTCAGGCGACACAAACCCTGGCACAGTTGCAAACTAAAGAGCGGGTGCTGCTGGCAAAAGCACCAAGCAGCGCAACTGCCGCGCCTTAAACCGCAACCATAAAAAAAACCGCTGAGCTCAGCGGTTTTTTTTATTCTGTCGCTTTATCAGCCAACCAGCGCCAGTAAAATACCGGCAGCCACCGCCGAGCCTATTACGCCGGCCACATTCGGCCCCATAGCATGCATCAGCAAGAAGTTGTGCGGATTAGCCTGCAGGCCTACCTTGTTTACCACTCGCGCTGCCATCGGCACCGCAGAAACACCAGCCGCGCCGATTAAAGGGTTGATGGGATCTTTGGAAAACCGCGCCATAATCTTGGCCATAATAACGCCTGAAGCCGTGCCTATAGCAAAGGCTACTGCCCCCAACACTAAAATACCCAGCGTTTGCATCGTCAAAAATTTATCAGCGCTCAGCTTAGAGCCTACCGCTAAACCAAGGAAAATAGTAACAATGTTAATCAGCTCGTTCTGCGCGGTTTTATTTAACCGCTCTACCACGCCGCATTCACGCATCAGGTTACCCAAACAAAACATACCTATTAGTGGCGCGGCGCTGGGCAACAGCAAAATGGTCAGCAACAATACTGCCAGTGGGAAGATGATCTTCTCTTTTTTGCTAACCACCCGCAGTTGTACCATCTGAATATTACGCTCAGCTTTGCTGGTTAAGGCCCGCATAATCGGCGGCTGAATAATTGGTACTAACGCCATATAAGAATACGCAGCAACTGCTATGGCGCCGAGTAAGTCCGGTGCCAGTTTTGACGCCAGAAAAATAGCGGTCGGGCCATCAGCTCCACCAATAATGGCAATAGCAGAGGCTTCTTTCATGGTAAAACTAAGCCCCGGCACCGCATTTAGTGCAATGGCACCGAGCAAGGTAGCAAAGATACCAAACTGCGCCGCGGCTCCTAAAAACAGCATCCGCGGGTTAGCGATCAGGGCTGCAAAGTCGGTCATTGCGCCAACGCCCATAAAGATCAGCAGCGGGAAAATGCCGGTGCCAATGCCCACTTCGTAAATCATATACAGCAAGCCGCCGGGTTCGCCCATGCCAGCCAGCGGAATATTGGTTAAAATAGCGCCAAAGCCAATAGGCAAAAGCAGCAGCGGCTCAAAACCGCGTGCTATCGCCAGATACAAGAGTAAAAAACCAACCAGCATCATGATTACCTGACCAAGGCTGAAATTCATTAGTCCGGTAGAGGCGATTAGTGTTGTGACTGCGTCCATGAAAATTCCTCAGCGTACGGCTTAGTCAAAGCTGATTAATACATCGCCGGTGCTTACCGCATCACCGGCAGCCACGTGAATATTAACTACGGTGCCATCTGATACGGCCCGGATTTCCGTTTCCATTTTCATTGCTTCCATAATAATGACCACGTCGCCACGTTTTACCCTGGCTCCGACCTTGGTAACGATTTTCCAGATATTACCGGCCAGCGGCGCATTTAACGTGCCGCTACCGGTTACTGAGGCACTGCCCGGAATATTTTCCGACACCACAGGTTTTACCGCCGCTAACTCGCCTGTTGGTGCCACGTCAACTTCATATACCTTGCCATCAACCCGCACGCTATAACTGGCCGGGCCGCTTTGTACCGGCTTGGCTTGAGCTGCGGTTGGCTTTTTCTCTTCAGCACGGCTTAGTTCCGGTGCCGGTTCAAAGGCGGCCGGGTTATCGCGGTTTTTCAGGAATTTTAAGCCGACCTGCGGAAACAAGGCATAGGTCAACACATCATCAATTGGCGTTTCTGCCAGACGAATGTCTTCGCTTTTCGCCAGACTGCTAAGCTCGGTCTGCAGCTTATCCAGCTCCGGCTGCAATAAGTCGGCCGGACGACAGCTAATAGCCTGCGCACCGGCTAATACCCGCGCCTGCAACTCGGCGTTCATTGGTGCCGGGGTTGCCCCGTATTCACCTTTTAATACGCCAGCCGTTTCTTTGGTGATGCTTTTGTAGCGCTCACCGGTTAGTACGTTTAATACCGCCTGAGTACCGACAATTTGCGACGTCGGCGTTACCAGCGGTAAAAAGCCTAAATCTTCACGCACATGCGGAATTTCCTGTAACACGGCGTCCAGCTTGTCCAGCGCGCCTTGCTCTTTAAGCTGGCTCTCCATATTGGTAAGCATGCCGCCGGGTACCTGAGCTAACAGAATGCGCGCATCTACGCCCTTTAATGAGCCTTCAAACTGGGCGTATTTTTGCCGCACATCACGAAAATAAGCGGCAATATCGGCCAGCAATTCAAGGTTTAGCCCGGTATCGCGTTCTGTGCCTTCGGTAATGGCAACCATGGTTTCAGTCGCACTGTGGCCGTAGGTCATACTCATAGACGAAATCGCGCTGTCGAGCATATCAATGCCAGCGTCGATAGCTTTTTGATAGGTAGCCACACTCAGGCCAGTGGTGGCATGACAATGCAAGGCTAACGGAATTTTAGTTGCCTCTTTAATACGGGTAACCAGCTCTTCACAGACATATGGCTTTAATAAGCCTGCCATATCCTTAATACAAATAGAGTGACAGCCCATATCCTCGAGCTGACGCGCCATATCCACCCACATATCGACCGTGTGCACCGGACTTACCGTATAAGAAATAGTACCCTGAGCATGGGCGCCAACCTTTATCGCTGCTTGCACCGCAGTTTGCAGGTTGCGGATATCATTCATGGCATCAAAAATGCGGAACACATCTACACCATTTTTGTGTGCCCGCTCAACAAAGGCTTCTACCACGTCATCGGCATAATGACGGTAACCGAGTAAATTCTGGCCGCGCAGCAGCATTTGCTGTTTGGTGTTCGGCATGGCTTTTTTCAGCTCGCGAATGCGATGCCAGGGATCTTCCCCCAGATAACGAATACAGGCATCAAAGGTGGCGCCGCCCCAGGATTCCATTGACCAGTAGCCGACTTTATCCAGCTTGGCTGCAATTGGCAGCATATCTTCCAGCCGCAGCCGGGTGGCCAGCAACGACTGATGTGCATCACGCAGCACAAGTTCAGTAAGTAATAGTGGCTTGCTCATGCCTGAGTCCTCTTATTGTTGTTGACGGTATTGATGTACTGCAGCACTAATGGCAGCGATAACTGCCGGCCCGGGGCCTGAAGCAGCACTGTCGGCCAGCGCAGGTTTATCTGCAGGTTTGACGGGAAAATACCGCTGCATCAGCACACTGATAGCCTGCACTATCAGCACCAGCAACAGCAAAAAAGCGAACACGGCAATCATACCGATCACCATCAGATTCAGCGCATCGAATAACAGCTCTGTGACCATAGCTAAAGCTCCTTTAACAACCGACCTGACAAGTGCCAGAGTACCGTCAGCATAGTTTAGGCCACAGCAATTTGTGTGGCTTTATGATGCCCGACTTGCATTATGCGTAGTTAAAGCAGTTGCTCTAAATAAAACTCAGTGATAACTGGTATTAATATGAACAATTTGCGTACAGGGACACATTACACGTAAAGACATTAAAATGTCTAGCCATCTGTACGTTTTGTTTTATCAGCAAGCTTCAGCCCGGCCGCTATTTGCTGACTGAGTTGCTGTAAGCCGGCCGCCAGGGCGGCTACCAGCGCCGGATAGCCGTCCGCGCCCAGCGGCACTCTGATAGTAAAAGGCTGGCTGTGTGCCTGGCTACTTAATAAATACCGGCCGCTCAGCACGGCATCGCCTTGCGCAGTGCCGTGAAAACGCTCCAACTGCACAGTCAGCACCACAGCTCCGGGCCGGGCACTCAGCTCGGTGGCATAGGCCGTGCTGTTGCTTAGGAGATCGCGCAGCTGGCGCTGCACCTGAGCAGCCAGTGGCTCGGCCCATAAATGCTGACGCGCCATCACCAGCTCTACCTCAGACAACTGCAGCACCAGGCCGCGGCCATTTAAGTAGCTGGCGACCTGTACCGGTGCAACATAAAGCTGCGGGGCATCTGCCAGCACCTGGCGGCTCTGGTTTACCGCCGGTAACTGGTAATAATTCAGTGCAACCGGGCTGGCGCAGCCAGCCAGTGTCAATACTGCGGCTAAGATGACACGCTTCATTGTTTTGCCCTCTTCGGTTGCGGATCGGCGGCGGGTTCGGCATCAAACACCAGTGCATTACTTTGCTGGTTTAGCGTTTGCAGTACGGGTTGCAGTTCACGCAACACCTGCTCCAGCGACTGCAGGTTGTCCTGCATCCGATCATACACCGGCGCGCCCGGGCTTAAGCCCGCTAACATCTGTTGTAACTGTAATAAACTTTGCTGCAGCTCAACCGGTAAAGCCTGTATCTGTTCACTGCCAAGCAGTGCGTTAAACTGTGTCACCATGGTGCTTAACTGCTGCATGGTTTGCTGCGCGCTTAGCATAGTTTGCTCGCCTTGCTGCAGTAGTTGTTCTACCGGTAAATTATTGATTTTTTCCAGCGCCAGCAGCACTTTCTGCTCGATATTGCTCAGGCCGCTGCGCGATGTTGGTAGCATTGGATAGCCGGCGCTCTGGCTAAGAGCCAATTGCTGTGCCTGCAAGGCCGCACGCTCGACATCAGGTGTTTGATCCTGCAGCAGATCTAAATCAATATACAACGCGCCGGTTAGCAGATTGCCGGTTTTTAATGACGCGTGCATGCCCCTGGCCACTGCCGTTTCCAGCTCTTGTCGCAGCTGGGTCAGGCTAAGGTTTTCATACAAACGGCCGGTTTCAATACGGATCAGCACCGGTATGCCTTGCTGCAGCGACACTTCAAACGGCTTATCAATAGAAAAGAAAAACGGCACACTGGCAACAGTACCGACACGCACACCACGATATTCGACCGGCGCACCGGCTTTTAAACCGCGGACAGACTCATCAAAAAACAGCAGGTATTCGACAAACTCGCTGTACATGCCTTCCTGAATGCTTTGCTGATCGGGAAACAGCTGAAATTCTGTGCCATCGGCTACGGCATTGCCGGCAGGCCAGCCTTGCATCAGGTCAAAACTGACACCGCCGGTAAGTAAGGTGGCCGCCGAGCCAACATCGACTTTCAGCCCTTCGGCCGATAAATTGACGGCAAAACCGCTGCTACGCCAAAAGCGCACATTCTCAGTCACCATTACATCAAAGGGTTCGCGTATATATAATTGGTAATGGGTACGACGTTGCGACAGGTCAAACTCACTGTGTTCTACACTGCCTACCTCATAGCCGCGATACAGTACCGGATCGCCAATGGCCAGACCGGCACTGTCATTAGTGGTTAATGATACACGGATCCCCGGTGCATCTGCCGGTGCTACCGGTGGTGTATCCAGTAAGCGAAATTCCAGCTGTTGCTGCTTATCATCGCCCGGCTGTAATTCAATATATACGCCGGACAGCAACGTATTAAGCCCGGTAATGCCGCCGCGGCCAATTTGCGGTTTTACTATCCAAAATTGCGATCCGGTATTGAGCAGCGGCGCGGCACTGGGTTTCATCCGCACTTTAATAATGACATGTTGTAAATTATCACTCAGCTCAACCGATACCACCTGCCCTACATCAACGCTGCGGTTTTTAATGGCCGTTTTACCGGCAACTATACCTTCAGCGTCGCTGGCCAGTAAGGTCAGCAAAGCACCTTGCTGCTGATAATGGTTGTACAGCATCCACATGCCTATCAGTACCGCCGCCAGCGGTACCACCCAAATAGGCGACCACTGCCGGATTGGACGTACCTTTGCATTCGCTTGTTCAGCCAACTTGATTTTCCTTCTCAGATAACGGGTCCCACAATAGTCGTGGGTCAAAACTTAATGCTGCCAGCATCGTCAGGATCACTACCACCGCAAACACCAGGGCACCGACGCCCGGATACACGCTCATAATTAAATCAAATCTCACCAGTGCAGCCATAATGGCGACCACCAGCACATCCACCATTGACCAGCGCCCTACCCAGTCAACCAGACGAAAAATTTGCGTTGAGGATTGCCGCCGCTGTGCTAACGGCAAGCGGGTGATATAGCACAGCCAAAACATAATGATAATTTTGGCGACCGGCACGATGACACTGGCGATCAAAATAATAATCGCTACCGGATAGGCACCGTCCTGCCACATCAGTACCAGACCACTGATAATAGTAGAATCTATAACCTCGCCAAACGACACGGTGCGCATAATCGGCATTAAATTGGCCGGAATATACAGCACGGTAGCGGCAACTAATAAAGCCAGCGTATTTTGCATACTGGCGCGCTGGCGCAACGGTACTTTAGTGTGGCAGCGGCTACAGTGGGTTTGTGTAATCGGCACCAGGGCCGTGCAGACTTTACATAACTTTAAATTTTGCGCTAAGCCGGTTTTACCGGCATGCGCGGCCACCTGAGGTACCGGACAAGGCGCAATACGCGACCACAGCTCGCGCCGGTCTATAACCTGAAAGGCCCGTAAATGCAGTAAACAAAACAGGCAAAATGCCCAAAAACTCGGCCCAAGTGATATATCCGCATCGGCAACCAGTTTGACAAAACTGATAATTAACCCCATCAGAAAAATATCCACCATACTCCAGGGCTTTAGCATATACAGCACTCTGGCTACCCATATCCGCGCCGGCAACTGATACAACATACCCAGCTTCAGATAGATAATAGCCAGCATGCAGGCGGCAGGTACGGCCTGAATAAATAACCAAACCAGTAACGCCAACCACTGTTGGTGCTGGGAAAACAACACTGATGAAGTATCAAAAAAATGCATCTGGCTGCTGTTGCCGGCAGCATACATACTGACAAAGGGAAACAAATTCGCCAGCAGCAACATAAACAAGGCGGAACCGGCAAACAACACCGGCCGCACTACCGGGTCCGGGTGGCGGGCATCGAGGTAACTGCCACAGCGCGAACAGCCGGCTTCTTCACCCGCTGCCAACTCAGGCAGTTGCTGTACCAGATCACAATGCCGGCACAGCACTAATTCAGTCTGCAATACGCTGGCCGACGTTGCCGGCGCTGTCGCTGATGTCATCTGCAGAGTTGTCACGGCTCAGGCTTACCTGTATTGGCGCATACCGTTAACCTTAGCCCTGTTGCATGAACCCTGGCTGATTAAGGTTGCGATGATTGAGGTGACAATTTATAGCATAATCACAGCAACTTAGCGATGTGCCTTTAGCTGCTTTTAGCAATACAACAAGATTACGGCGGAACGTTTTGTTGCGGCGGCTGCATGCAACTGGCATAAAAAGTGGTGGTTGCCGGCCAATCTGAAAACACCCCTATTACACCAACATCACGGGCTAAAACATCTAACAGCTGCAGCACCGCCGCGTCGCTGTTGGCCAGTGTCGGCAACGACTGATAATACCAATCGGCCCCCTCCGCCAAAGGACGCGAGCGCTCCAGACTCCAGGCGATAATATTAAGCCCGGCCTGACGCGCAGCTTTAGCATAGGCTGAGGGCACTATGGCGCCATCCTGCTCGGTAACCAGCAACCATAGTGGCGGCGCGATAATATTAAGCCCGTCCTGTTTCAGTTGCTGCATGCTTGGACGCCAGCTATCAGGCAGCATTGCATCAAAGCCTGGCTGCTCATAGCGGCCATCCAACCATACCGCCTGACGGCCAAACTCAGGCTCCTGCGCCAGCCAGTACAAAATATCCTGATAGTTAAATGACTGCAGATACACCTGGGACGGTGCTACTCCTGCTGCTTTATATTCGTTAACCAACTGCTGCGCGTAATGTTGCTGCGTGTAATTCCCCTGATATGGCATTGCTACTTCAGGCTGTTTTAACTCGGGTGTCATTTTTATTCCGGCCGCCGCGAAAAGTTGTATCGACTCACGATGCGTCATCGGCTTGGCGCACTGGTTATATAAGCTGGTCCGCCAGGCCGGAGTACCTTGCAGGTATTGCTGTACTGACTGAGCCCGCTCGTTAACACCATCCATGCGGGCACAGAGGCTGCTAAACTCCGCCAGGCTAATATCGCTGCTGCAACACTCGGCGCTGGCCGCTGAATCGCCGCTGGCAGCCTGAAACGGCTGGCGGCATTTTGCTGCCAGCTCAGGGCGCAACAGTATATCGGTGGTTTGGTGTAGATCACACTGCGCATGGCGGCACACCAGCTGCTTATCAGACGTAAAGGTGACATCGCATTCGGCAATACCGGCCCCCATGCTGATCGCAGCCTGGTAAGATTGCTGGCTGTGCTCTGGAAACATCAGCGGCGCACCGCGATGGGCAATCGAAAAATCTGTGCGGTAAAAAGGCCCGTTAGCGCAACTTTGTAGTTTTTGTTTCAGCACGCCCTCAGGTAACGCCTGCAGTAAATACAAAGGCCTGGGCCCAAGCTGAATACTGCTGTCTGCAGTAACAGGAGCAGCCCATGCAACAGCCGCCATCACGGCCAGCATAACGTTACGCAACCAAATCATCATAAATTAGCCCTGACTCTGTATTTACCTGACAGCCTGACACCACTTTATGACACCGCTATGAATGTCATAAAAATCACACCTTAAAAACATAAAAACTAAATATAAATTACATATTAACTAAACATATGTTGCGCAAAATTAGCCGCCGTCGGGACTGCTCCGACCATAACTATTCACCTATAACTACAACGATTTCTACGACACCTATATTGTCAGGAGAATTATAGTGCCTAAGCTAAAAATCAATGCCATTACCCTTGCCATAACCGCACTGGCTGCCTCGCCGCTTTACGCTGAAGAAATGCTGCAGGGTGCAGAGCAGGACGTCGAAGTTCTGTCAGTCGTGGGTAAAAGAGTAAGCTATGCCAACAACAGCACAGATGAAAATATGCAACATTTGCAGGCCCCTATTGCCAACGTGCTGGATTTGGTAAACAACTTACCCGGCGTTAACGTTGGTCAGGGCGATGCCTTTGGCAGTGATGACTACACCACTACTATCAGCATGCGCGGCTTTGTCATTGACCGCGCCGATCAGCAGCTTGGTATCACCATAGATGGCATACCTAACGGCGGCTCAGCTTATGCCGGCGGCAGTAAAGCCAACCGTTACATGGACACTGAAAACACCCGTTACGTTGAAGTAGGCCAGGGTGCGTCAGACATCGCCTCGGCATCTTTAGACGCTTTGGGTGGTACGCTGAACTTTATCTCTGCCAACCCGGATATGCAGCGCGGTGCCAGAGTCGGCATTTCAAACGGCAGCCACAACGCCCGGCGCTATTTTGCCCGTTATGACACTGGCGAGGTGTTTGGCAATACTACGGCTTATTTCAGCCTCTCAGACAGCTACAACAACCGCTGGATTGGCAGTGGCAGCAACGGCTACAGTGACCGTATTCACTTTGAAGCGAAAAGCATAACCGAATTAGATAAAGCCCGGATAACCGCGCGCTTATCCTATGATGATGCGCATGAAGATAACTATCAACCTGTATCGCTGGCACATTTTGCCAAAACACCACGCTGGGATGGTTTAACTAACGCCTGGACCGGAGATCCGGATATTGACCAGAATTTTGCCGAAACCTGGTCAACGCTTCGTGAAAATACCCTGCTGTATGTTAAAACTGAGTTTGATTTAACCGACAGCCTGGCGTTAGAAATCACGCCTTATGTACACCTGCAAAATGGCCGCGGCGATTGGATGCCGAATTACCAGGTTTATACTACCGATGCTGCCGGCAACCGTATCACCAAGGGTACTGGCGCCAATATGCAACGTTACCGCTACATTGACGCCAACGGTTTACCTATTCTGGATGCTAATGCCGATACTACTGATGCAACGCGCGTGGCATCTTATCGCCATACTCACTATGAAAAACAGCGCTACGGCACTACCGCGAACCTGCAGTGGGATCTGCAACAACATCAACTGCGCATGGGGGTCTGGCTGGAGCAGCAAAAGCGTAATCAAACCCGTGACTGGCATAATATTATCGACCCTAAAATCTATCATCACTTTGATAAAACGCCGTATTGGGTGCAGTTTGATGATGATTACACAAACAAAGTGGCCAAATATTACCTGCAGGACAAAATGACCTTTGGCGATCTGCAACTGACCTTAGGTGTGCAACAGTATCTGGTTGATGTAAGCCGTACTGATAATCTAAATGGCAAAGGTAAAGACAGCGTTGACAGCGATTCGTCACTGCTACCCAGTGCCGGTTTAGTTTATTCCATCAACGATCGTCTTGAGCTATTCACTGGTTATGCAAAAAACTTTAAAGCGATTTCAGACGGCCCACTGGAGCAGAAAAACTCTGATGAACTAACGGCGCTAAAACCGGAAACTGCTACCAATCTGGATTTAGGTATCCGTTATGCTGGCGACAACGTTAACTTGTCGGCTTCACTATACAATGTGAAATTTGATAATCGTATTGTGCAATTGCGCTATCAAACCACAGCAGATGGTACACCAAACTATCTGGCTGAGGGTGATGGCAATTTTGATAACGTTGGTGGTGTAACCGCGAACGGCTTTGAAGCCAATATTGATTGGCGCTTAACGCAAAATGTCAGCTTAACCAGCGCCATTACGTTAAACCGCGCCGAGTACTCTGAAGATGTTGCCGCCAGTAAAGAAGGGGCTGACGGTGAGCCACTTTTAGTTAAAGATTATCGTAAAGGCGACAAAATTGCTGGTATCCCGGAAAAAATGCTATCAATGTCATTGAATTATAACGATGGTAGCTATCGCGCCGGCATCAGCGCCAAGTATGTTGGTGATTACTATGGTGCAGCCAAACATAGCTTTACATCAAATGGTGGCGAGAGCTGGAACAAAGATCAGATAGCAGCGCATACCATTTTTAATACGTATTTCGGCTATGAAAAAGATCTCGATGCCGCCAGCCTGTTTAAATCTGTTGATCTGGCTTTAGTGCTAAATAATCTGACAGATAAAAACTACATTACCGGTGGCAGTGAAGGCGCTTACCTGATTGGCGCAGGCCGCACCGCCAGCTTTACCGTTAGTTTGGGCTTCTAAAGCGTTTTACGTTGAACTAAGGGCGCTGTGAGGCGCCCTTTTTTGATCCGTACAAATTGGTCGAACCTTACGGAGCTTCTCACCCGCCTGCGTCAGTTTGACGCAAATCAAAATGAAAAAACCCGCTGAGGTGTTAACCTTAGCGGGTTCTTCGAATATGGCGGACGCAGGAGGATTCGAACCTCCGACCGCTCGGTTCGTAGCCGAGTACTCTATCCAGCTGAGCTATGCGTC